>MPMP01000198.1 GCA_002238565.1 Albidovulum sp. bin36 | reverse complement strand
ACCGGCAAGTCCCTCGCGGACCGCCGAACTAGGCCACGCCCTTGATCGGTCCGCGGCAATTTCCAGAGTATCACCCGCAGTATAAGACCGGCGGAATGCCGAACTGTCCCTCGCCGCGCCGGAATCGCAAATAGGCCGCGAATTAATCGGCAGGTTTCCAATTTCCGGAACGCGTCCGCGCGCATTCTCCGAGTGCCGCGTCGGTTGGAGTCTCCCGTCCGGTCGATCCCGACGGGCGCGCGGATTTCAGTGAATGCTCCGGGCTGCGAAAACAGCGTGGAGGTCCTCTGCGGAAAACAGCGCGTCAAGCCAGACGTCGAGTTCTCCGCTCGCGGCGCCGCGAACCTGCTCGACCCTATCCGGAGGGATTTCGCCGAACTTCAGCCGCGCCACGCGCAGGAAGGATTCCGCCTTGCCCTTCGTTAAACCTTTCGCCTCGCCCTCCATAAGACCTTGCATTCGGCCCACCACTCGGCCTTCTTCACGAATTTCCTTAAACATTGTTTCTACCAATTCTCTCTTGTCCATGCTTCAGGTCCTAGCCTTTCGATAACCGCGACCAGCCGCTGCCGAGTTGAATGGAGCTGCTGCCTAATTTAGTCGGCAAGTGTTGGCGAGTGCCAGTGGCGCGGCTAGCGCCGCCTCGGACCGCAAATGATCCGGAAATCGATTCGACCGAGCTCCGGGATCCCATGTCGGCCAAACCGACCGGCAAGTCCCTCGGGGACCGCCGAACTAGGCCATGCCCTTGATAGGTCCGCGGCGATTTCCAGAGTATCACCTGCAGTAGAAGACCGGCGGAATGCCGAACTGTCCCTCGCTGCGCCGGAATCGTAAATAGGCCGCGAATTAATCGGTAAATTTTCAATCTCCGGAACGCGTCCGCGCGCATCTCAGTGAATGCTCCGGGCTGCGAAAACAGCGTCGAGGTCCTCTGCGGAAAACAGCGCGTCAAGCCAGATGTCGAGTTCTCCGCTCGCGGCGCCGTGAACCTGTTCGGCCCGATCCGGAGGGATGTCGCCGAACTTCAGCCGTGCCAGGCGCAGGAAGGATTCCGCCTTGCCCTTCGTTAAACCTTTCGCCTCGCCCTCCATAAGACCTTCCATTCGGCCCTCCGCACGGCCTTCTTCATGAAGTTGCTCCGCGATAGTTCCTACCATTGCTTTCTTGTCCCTCGCTTCAAGCCCTAGCCTGTCGAGCGCCGCCATTAGCCGCTCCTGGGGCAATTTGAGCTGGCGCATCACATAGGTCAAAAAGTAGCGTCCGAGCTCGGTGTCGTCAATGCCGGCGACCCAAAATTCGACCTCGTCGTCGGGGATCGTATCGGCGTGAGACCGGGCGAGCGCCAGCAGCACCGCCCGCACGACCTTGGAACGCGAAAGATTCCGGGGGTCGATCTGCCCGAGGTCGATGAGCGTGTATTCGCGGATCCCTTCTGCGAGACCCTCCAGTCCCGGCGGGTCGTGAATCATGCCTTCGATCGAGACCGGCGCGTTCCAGGGCTCCCTCCCATGGTAGAAGACCAGCGGGATCACGCGCGGAACCTTGTTGCGCGGAACCTCGCCCGACACAGCGCTCGTCTGAAATACCGCTAGCTTGTAGCGCATGATCTGGACCGTTGTATTCGGATCGCAGTAGGACTTGTGCTCTAGCAGCGCGTAGACCGCAAAGCCGCGGATCCAGACGCGGAAAAGCGCGTCCATTCGCGTCGCCGCGCCGTCGCCGTC
>MPMP01000197.1 GCA_002238565.1 Albidovulum sp. bin36 | reverse complement strand
ACGCCACGTGGCGAAGCGCGCGGCCGTAGAACTTTTTGAAGGAAAGATAGTGGTGGCGCGCGGCAAGGGCGTCCCATCGCTGCTGCTCGGCGTAGCCTCGCACCGGCCGCACCGTTACGTCGCGCGGGAAAATGTCGCCTCTTTTCGAATCGGAAACTTGCATGCCAAGGCGCTTATCTAATCAAATGTTGCGTTGCCAGAGAAAAATTCGGTTTCAGAAAAAAAATTTAAAAAAAGTTACTTTTGCGCAGCCCTGCGCGAAGTCCCGATTCGGCTTGATCTCCGGGATGATGCGCATCCCGGTCCGCGCATCGATTCGGAGCGCGGGGACCGGAGCGGCCGGCCGACAATTCAGGCTGGCGGATCTCGCAAAACTTGCTGGTTTGAAACGTAAGGGTTCGGTCGAGCGGTGACGATCCGTGTTGTCCGACTGCCGCCGACGCCCTGGACGCTGCCGTGAACAGTTGTCCGGAGCGCGCGCCGCGCGGACTGCGCAATCGTGCCGAGGTTCCCTAAAAACCGTGAACGAGGGAACCGCCAATTGCTTCATTCAATGTAGTTGCTCAAATTCGGTCAGCCCCGAAAACCGCAGCGATGCTCGCACCCGTGCCGGAATCCGCGGAAACTAGACTCTTGCGCAGGCCTGAGCATTTTCCAAACGCGCCTGACCGACGCGGAGCCGGGCCGGCAATTTCCGCGACTTCCGTTTCCGGAGACACTATTCCGCAATGCCGGCTCTCACCCGCAATGGCATAGATACGAACGAGGGCGGCTTCTTGCCCGAGCTGCTTGGTTCCAAGCGACATGGGCTTTCAATTAACTTGGCGCTTCGGCAGCTAGGCAAGTCCTGAGCTGCCGTACTCTCATCGAATTATTGCATGTCGCATCCTGCCATCGCGGCTCCGCAACCCAGGGAACCACCGTCTCAACTCCAGAGTTGCTGAATTCGCTCGCATGCGGACAACGCGACTTGTGCGCAAACCCTGCCCGTCCAGTCGTCCAGTCCATTCTAGGCTGAGCGAATTCTTTCGGGAGTGATTCGAGTGTTGCGGGATATTAGAGGAGCATTGCTTCGACCATGACGGAATTCTTGCCGCGCGCATATCCATTTTATCTGCGAAGTAGATTTTGATTTGCAGCCAATTCCCTTTGCCAAGGGTGCGGATCAAGTTTTGCGAGCAAGCCGCGGTCTCAACTGGAAAAGGCACAGGATTCGGTTGTCCAACTCGCAGACTCGAATCGTCATCGCGCCATCCGTACGAACTTCGTTCCGAGCCCACGCCGGGAAATTACGCTTGTATCGAACGCCGGGATCGGGCATAGACCGTGCATAAAGATCCGACTAGCGTTTCTCGGAATGACCCGGCAGCGGATACCGAATGCCGCCGGGCTTCCGGGCTGCCTCCGAAACGCGGGGCCGCGCCCGAGATTTGCGCTTGCGGCGCTGCGAGAGGGTTCCCGGCAATGTCGCTACCGCGCGAGAGGCACGACGCGCTCTTCAGGCTTTTGATTTCGGATCCGCGGCACGCCGCCGATCTTCTGCAGGACTACCTTCCGCCGGAGTTTGCGAGCAGGCTGGATCTCGCTCGCCCGCCCGAGCTGGTCGAGGGCGCGTCCGTGGACGGCGACGGCGCGGCGACGCGAATGGACGCGCTTTTCCGCGTCTGGATCCGCGGCTTTGCGGTCTACGCGCTGCTAGAGCACAAGTCCTACTGCGATCCGAATACAACGGTCCAGATCATGCGCT
>MPMP01000059.1 GCA_002238565.1 Albidovulum sp. bin36 | reverse complement strand
AGCATCTCTACGCCAATCTCGGCCCGGCGCGCATTCCCTACCATCACCGCACGGTGCTCGGATACTGCAAGGCGTTCGGCATCGATCTCGAAGTCTTCACGAACGACAACCGGGCCGCCTTCTTCCACAACCGCGAGCGCTTCGGTGGCAGACCTATTGCCGCGCGGCGGGTGTTGACCGACATGCGCGGCTACGTGGCGGAACTGCTCGCCAAGGCCGTTGACCAGGGTGCGCTGGACGCGGAGCTGACTGCGGACGACAAAGAGCGCGTGCGCGCCATGCTCAAGAGCTTCGGCGGGCTCGATGACAATTCCGGTTATGCCGGATCGAACCGGGCAGGCTATCGGGGCACGGAGATCCACGCCGGAATGGCGGCTGGCGAAGTCGGGGAGAAGCTGGACTTCGGCGAGCTGCTGAGCGCGGACTTCTGGAATTACAAGCTGCATTTCAGCCACTTCCTGAACCAGAACCCGACGCTGTTCCAGCCGGTCGGCGGCATGGACGCGATCGTCCGGGCCTTTGCCGAGCGCGTCGGCGATCTCGTACGGTACGATTGCATCGTCGAGCAGATTCGCCGCAAGGACAACGGAGCACGAATCGTCTATCGCGGCCCGGACAGCGCGGAGCGGACCGTCGAGGCGGACTACGTGATCTGCACGATCCCCGCGCCCGTGCTGAAGGACATCCCGAACGACTTTTCGCCCGAGACGCGAAGTGCTCTGGAATCGCTGGATTTCGTCGAGGCGGTGAAAGTCGCCTTCCAGGCGAAGCGGCGTTTCTGGGAGGAGGATGCCGCGATCTACGGCGGCATTTCCTGGACCGACAACGACATCACCCAGGTCTGGTATCCGAGCAACGGGTATCACCGGCCCAAGGGCGGGTTGGTCGGCGCCTATATTTGGAGCCGGGAGCCGGGGCGGCGCTACACGGCGATGCCGGCGCCGGAGCGCCTCAAGGCAGCGTTGGGCGAAGGCGAGGCGCTGCATCCGGGATATGCCGGCGAGATGGACTGCGGCATCAGCAGAGCCTGGCTCAATGTTCCCTTCCAGAAGGGCGGGTGGCCGCGTCGCAATCCCGACGCGGCGGCGGTGCTGCGCCGAAGCGACGGCCCGTTCCACTTCGCCGGCGACCAGGTGACGGCGCTGCCCGGTTGGCAGGAAGGCGCCCTGCTCGCCGCCCACGCCGCCGCGCAGTCGATCAACCGCCAGTTCACGGGCCGGTGAAACTTAGTCGCGGCAGTGCGCATCAGAAAAGCCACTGCCCGATCCGGAAAAACCCCGACGGTCAGCATTTCCGCCGGGCGGCCGTCCGCTATCTTTGCGTCGGCGGCAGCGAGGAAGCAGTCCAGGAATGATCGCTCGATAAGACAGCACCGTCACTCGAAAATCGAGCGGTCGCAACCGTCATCCCCCAAGCGCCGAACGGTTACGTTCGGCGATTCGACTTCGAATCGCCCGTAACATAATGAATCACAGAACGATTCAGCGTTGACCCCCGAAAATTTCATGTCACGAAGAATGTTCGAAGAATCCTAGGCGGTCGGATAGATCATGCCGAACGGCAGCGTTGCATGCACAGAATCACTCCTAAATTGATACCAAAAAACCGGGAAGTTGTCCCTATTGCTCTCGTCGGAAAGTAGGTCGTTCCTTCCAGCCAGTAGATCATTAGTCGTGGCAACTTCCATTGCCACGCGAACCAGTCGCGTTCTGCCCGGCAAACCGGCGTTTCGAGCTACGCGAGATTCTCGGGATCGTGGATGCCGAATGGATAGCTGTCCAGTATGGCGCACAAGCCGACGCGGGGAATAGACCCATCCATGATCCGCGCGGTCAATTCTCCGGCAGATGCCAAACTGCCGGGCATCGTCAGCTTCTACGACACGAAGCTCGGGGTCGGGTTCATTGACCCCGAGGACTGCAGCGAGTGGATGCCGTGCAAGTCGGCATGCCCGGTCTGGCGAGCGTGCCTGCGACGGTCAGCGGCTACGACTAACCGGTCGATTCGATCGGCAGGCAGTCGAACGGCCTTCTCGGCAGCAAGATACCGGTCTTCGGCCAGCAGGTCGTCGCGCGCAGTGCGGCGGATGAAGCCATTCGGCATCTCGACCAGCGACTCTCCGATGCAGCCGAACTCGGCGGCGGCACGCACCGGATCGGCTTCCTTGTTCACCTAGGTCATGCCGCTTACGATAGCCTCGGCACGGCACTTTTCGCGATCGTTCAGCAAACGGTTCAGAAGCGATGTCTTGCCGGTGCCGAGGTGCTCCGGATTTACGGTAAGGGAATGCCGGGCGCCATGTCGAGCCATGGTTGAAGACTCACGATCCCAGCGCCGCCGCGAGGGTCGTCGCGTTGTGGCGCATCATGTCGAGATAGCTCGCCGCCGGTCCGTCCTCGCCCGAAAGCGCGCCGGGATAGAGCGTCCCGCCGATGGCGGCGCCGGTTTCGTTTGCGATCTGCTCCAAAAGACGCGAGTCGGCGATGTTTTCCAGGAACACTGCCGCGATACCTTCCGCGCGCATCTGCTCGATCAGGCGGGCGACATCCTGCGCAGACGCTTCAGACTCGGTGCTGAGCCCTTGCGGCGCAATGAAGGTCAGCCCGTACTCGCGGCCAAAATAATGGAACGCGTCATGGGAAGTGACGACGGTGCGCGCTCTATCGGGAAGTGCCGCCATCATGGCGCGAATTTCCGCGTCGAGCGTTTCGATCTCTGCCACATAGGCGGCACGGTTGCCGTAAAAGGCCGCCGCATTCGCAGGATCGGCCTTTGCTAGAGCAGAGGTGATATTGTCGACATAGATCACTGCATTCTTAAGGCTCAGCCAGGCATGAGGGTCGTAGACATCGTGATCGTGACCCGCATGCTCCTCGTGACCATTTTCGTCATTAGAGGCGTGCCGCTCACCGTGATCGTCGTTATGCATGTCGTCGGCATGGCCGTCGCTGTGTTCATCGTTATGCATGTCCTCGGCGTGGCCGTCGCTGTGTTCATCGTCATGCATGTCGTCGGCATGGTCGTCGTCGTGGTCTTCGAAGCGGCGTCGAAGATCGGCTTCAAACTCGATCGGTTCGATTCCTGCGGTGGCCACTACCAACTCGCCGTCGAATGCCGCTGCTTCTGCCAGCCGGTCCAGCCAGCCCTCGAATTCCAGCCCGTTGAGTACCATGATCTCGGCTTCGCTCACCGACCTGGCTGCAGCCGGCGTGGGCTTGTAAACATGAGCGTCTCCCATGGGGCCGACCAGCGTGGTCACGGATACGTGCGCCCCGCCAATGCGTTCCACCATGTCGCCTAGGATAGAAAAGGTGGTAACCACGGGTATCGGTTCGCTCGCCTGCGCAGTCGCAGGCGTTGAGAATGCAAGGACGGCAAGGGCGGCAACGGATTTCGGGAGGGCGCTAAGAATCGTCATGTTTGGGTCCTTTCAGGTTTTTAAAGTGCGCCGCGAAAGCGTGCTCGCGACGAGACTGCCTTCCGGCCCGAGCAACAGCGACACCCCATAGGCTAGACCCGCCAAGAGGATGATCGCTGGCCCGGACGGCAGGCCGAAATGATATGAGAGCAGCAGGCCGCTCAGGCTCGAAAGCAAGGCCACGACGACCGCGGCCACAATCAATCCGCCGATGCTAGCGGCCCAGAACCGCGCCGCCGCGGCGGGAAGAATCATGATACCGACCGCCATCAACGTGCCGAGCGCATGGAAACCGCCGACAAGGTTCATTACGACCAGCGCAAGGAAAGTGAAATGCGTCACTGCGCTGATCCCGCTCACCGAGCGAAGGAACTGTGGATCGGCGCATTCCAGAACCAGCGGCCGAAAAAGAAGCGCGAACGTCAGGACCGACAGGCTCGCGATCGAGCAAAGAAGAATCAGCGCCGCGTCGTTGAGCGCCAGTACAGTGCCAAAGAGCACATGCATCAGATCCACATTGCCGCCTCGGGTCGAGACGATCAGCACGCCGAGCGCGAGCGAGATCAAGTAGAAGGCCGCAAGGCTCGCATCCTCCCGGAGCGCGGTTACGCGAGTAACAAAACCCGACAGCAACGCCACGGCCATGCCCGCAATCAGCCCGCCGACAGTCATGGCGCCAAGCGAGAGGCCCGACACGAGATAGCCGACGGCGGCGCCGGGCAGAATCGCGTGCGCCATCGCGTCCCCGGTCAGACTCATACGCCGAAGCATGAGGAAGACGCCTACAGGCGTCGCGCCGACTGAGATCGCGATGCAGCCGAGGAGAGCGCGTCGCATGAAGCCGAAATCGACGAACGGCGCGAAAACAAACTCCCACATCACGCGGCGCTCCGCCCGCACGTATGCGGCGGGCCGGCGCAGGCCTCGCACATCTGTCGGGCGCGGAACTGGTTCTCGGCGGTGAGGACCAGCTCCGTCGGCCCATGGGCGACGAGTTGTCGCGCCAGCATAAGCGTTTCAGGAAAATTCGCGCGGATCACATCGAAGTCATGCAGAACCGCTAGCACTGTGCGTCCCTCGCCGTGCCAGCGCCTGACGATGTCGATTAGATCGGCCATGGTGCGGGCGTCGATCGCCGTAAAAGGTTCGTCGAGCAGCACGAGCCGCGCATCCTGCAGCAGGAGACGCGCGAAGAGCGCGCGCTGCATCTGCCCGCTTGAAAGCGATCCAATAGGTCGAAGTTCGAAGCCCTCCAAGCCTACGGCCGAAATCGCTTCGGCAATACGCGTGCGATCGGCGCGCCCGAGGCGTCCGAACGGACCGATCTTGCGCCAGAGTCCCATCGCAACCAGTTCGACTACGGAAATCGGGAATGATCGATCAACCTCCGATTGCTGCGGCAGATAGGCGATATCCTCTAGTGCGACCGTGCCGAAGGACACCCGCCCCGAAATCGGGGAAAGTGCATTGACAACGCCTTTCAACAAGGTGGACTTCCCTGCGCCGTTCGGCCCGACAATGGCTGTCAGGCTTCCCTCGGCGATCTCGGCCTGAAGGTGCAGCACCGCCGGAAGCTGGTTATATCCGAGCGTGAAGTTCTGGAAAGCGATGGCGTGGGTCATAGGGGCCCCGACGAAGAGGTTGCCCAGTAAAACCCTGCCCATAGAGCTGCCGCGACAAGAGCCGCGCTGCCCAGCCGGGGTCCAGCCCCGAGCAAAAGAAGCCCCAGGTTTTTTCCGCGGCGCTTATTCATGCCGGGCTATCTCCCGTTCCGCATGACGCGCAAAGACCGTGGACTTCGATCACATGGCGCGACGGCGCGAAGCCAGACTGCGCCGCAATGCTGGAAAGCTCTTTGAGAAGGTCGGGCGCCACGCTCTCTTCGACCGTCCCGCAGTCGTCGCAGATCGAAAGAATCGACGCGTTTTGGTGCTGGTCGCACTGGCAGGCGATGAAGGCGTTCAGCGATTCAAGGCGATGCACGCGCCCGCGCAGCGTCAGCGAGGCAAGCGCTCGATAAACTGTCGGAGGCGCGATCTTCGGACTGATCTGGCGCAACTCCCCGAGCACATCATAGGCGGAACGCGGAGTCAGGTGCCGACGCAATATGACAAGTATTTCCTTCTGGATTCTTTGTCCCTGTCTGGACACTTTTGCCTCCTTCGATCACGAATCAAGGTTAGTTTATGTTATGTTATAATATAACACAAGCAAAAAATTGGCATCGTGGAAACCGCGTCTGCATCCTTGTCAAATCGCGGTCGAGCAGCCTCGCTGCAACAAATCTGGCGAATGCGCGTTTGATACGCCTCCCGCAGCATGAAACCGGATTTTTGTCGACGCGCGGCAACTTTGTTCAACGTCAATCACCGCGACGACAAAAGCAGCGAACGACGGCACTTGTTTCGGGACAGTTTGCTTTCCGTGAATGCCAAGCCCCGGGAAACACGCAGCGGCGCCGCTAGGTTCTTCGAGGCGGTTGTAAATTGTGTCGGCGCCTAAAGTCGGCTCTGCGGTTTTAGCAGTCCTCCGCATGCGGCTTGGATTTATCGACGTTCAATCTCTGCAAGCTGAATTTTATCCAATGTTGTTAAGTGACTTCGGTTTCATATGACCTTTCTGTTCGAGCCGGCCCTCTCTCAAGGGCTGATTCGATGTCGTCGGCAATGAAACGGGATAGAGAATTACAGGCTAATCACTCCAGGCTTCGACGCGGCGAATATTCTATCTGTTATGGACCGGTTTGTGTTCGTTCACGAATGAAGCAGCGGAGTCGACTCCGACTTTTTCCGAGTATTCGCCTTTGTTGCAAGCAACATGACCGGGCGCGCGCTTGAGGCGAATTTGAAAAGGCGTTGGATTCAGAGCCGAAACTCGTCGTGGAAGCACTCGCTACCAACCGGGCATAAATTGGTTCTGAACGCGGTCCGGTTATTCCCGTATCCGAGCGGCATGAAGAAACAATGCCCGATTCGCCGCTCCCTGTCCTTCGCCCGCCGGCGCCGAAGCGCGTCCGCTCTTCCGCGGCTCGGCGATGCTCGGGTGCCCGGTTCCCGATGCGTCCGGTGTTCCAGCATCGGCCGGGCAGGCGGAGGGCTACGAGCAGGCGGCGGTCCTCGACCTCGAAGCTAGGCGGATCTACAACGAGATGATGGAGCGCAAGCACCCCTCACGGGATCCGCCCGGTCCTGGCGGAGACCTGCGTCGGGTCGGAGCATCGTGGCTCGTGTTTCCTGGCGTGCGGCTGGACGCATATCGGCGAGACCACCGGCCACGGCCGGGTGTCGGCTCCAGGCCCCGCGAAGACCACGCTCGCCGACGCGCGGTTGACGAAGAGGCTGGTCGGCAACGCGACGATCCAGGTATGGGCAACCACATTGAATGAAGCGATTGGCGGTTCCTGCGTTCACGGAATTTGGGGAACCCCGAGCCGCTGCCGCCAGCGGCGGCTGGTGCTATCCCGCCAATCCCAGGAAAAGTGCCAGGGTCCGGTTGACGCGGAGCATGGTAGCCTGATCTAGTCAGCCAAACACGCATCCCGGCTTGTCGGTCCGCACGGTCATGGCTTTGTCGACCATCACCTGTGATGGCTTGTCCAGACGATGCTCCGGGGACGGTTCGACAGTCAGCCGCAGCAGAGGAGCATCAACCAGCTTCGACGTGTCCAAGAGAACCGTCACCGTGGCGGTCTCCGGGAATTGTCCGGACTGGATGAGAAGCGCAGGGCGCGGCTTGCCATGATCGCCCCGCGGGGCGACCGTCACCAGATCGCCTCGTTTCAATCCCAGCCATCCGCATCCGCCAAGGCTGCGTAAATCAGGCGGCCCGTCTCATGGTCCCGGTGATCGGCTTCGGCAACCACCAGTGCCTGGCGGCGGCATTCAGCGGCAAAGCCCGGCCGCCGCGTATCGGGCACCCAGATCTAAATCAGGCGCAACACGGCAGACCGCAGGGCGGCCCTGGTCTTGCGGACACCTTCGGCAACAGAAGCCGGCATGACACCCTCCTTGTGGTTAAATGCAGCATTACGCTCAAGCGGGATTCTGCCAAGGTCGCCCCCCTGTCCGAAAGACCATTGCCAAGCGTACGGAGCAGGGCTGGGCGGTGAGCCCCGCTATTCCAGCATTGCCGGTGTCTCCTATGACCGGTCCGGGGTGAATCTCGCAAGAAGGATCCTTTTTGTATTGGTAGTGATGCATTCCCTGCGCAAAGATCAGTCCCGCAGCTTCAACCTGACCGGTGATATCAATGGTGAAGTCCGCGTGATTGAACGCGCCTTCGGATTGGGCCAATGCCCCCGACCGAGGCGATGACCATGCTCGAAGACCGTCTGGCCGCATGAAAAAAGGCAAAATTCTGACTTTTTAACCTCAGACCATATTTGCAACAGAGCCAGCGGAAGAGCCCTTGCCGAAATGACCGAAGCGCACGCGGCTATTCAGTATATAGGTGACAGCTGACGGCGCGGCCCTGCTCTTGCGAAATCAAGGCGGGAAACTGTGTCCGACACGCGTCGCCGAGGCAGCGATGGCAGCGCGGATGGAAGGCGCAGCCATCCGGCGGGCTCAACGGAGATGGAACTTCGCCGCTCATGACGATCTCGTTGCGCACGGCGCCGGGATCGGCCGGCAGCGCTGCCGAAAGCAGCGCCTCGGTATAGGGATGCGCCGGGGTATCGAAGACGTCGTCGGTGGCACCGTATTCGACGATGGAGCCAAGATACATGACTGCAACGCGATCGGCGAGATAGCGGGTGGTGGCAAGGTCGTGGGCCACAAGGATATAGCAGAGCCCGTATTCGCCCTGCAGATCCTTGAACAGGTTGATGATCTGCGACCGGATCGAGACGTCGAGGCTAGAGACCGGCTCGTCCAGTACGACGAGGCTTGGGCGTGTGACGATGGCGCTTGCAATGGCGATCCGCTGGCGCTGCCCGCCGGAGAATTCATGCGGGAACTTGCGGGCGTCCTGCGGGCGCAAGCCCACGTCATCAAGGGCCGCATGGACCCTAATATCGATGTCGCCCGATGTAAGTTTTTCGTTCACGATC
The DNA here is from genome assembly GCA_002238565.1 of Albidovulum sp. bin36. GTDB lineage: Bacteria > Pseudomonadota > Alphaproteobacteria > Rhodobacterales > Rhodobacteraceae > JAPPFL01. The sequence continues at coordinate 24,697 of MPMP01000059.1, read as the reverse complement.
AGCGGTTCGGCGACGAAATCGCGGATCCTGACGCGCGGGTTGATCGACGACCAAGGGTCCTGGAACACGGCCTGAACCCGGGACCTAAAGGATTTCAGGTCGGCGCCCTTCAACTGGTGAATGTCGCGCCCATCGAATCGCACGGTGCCATGCGTAGGGGTTTGCAGGCGCAACAGAAGCCGGGTCGTGGTGGTCTTGCCGCAGCCCGATTCCCCCACTAGCGCCAGCGTTTCGCCCGCGCCAATTTCGAAGTTCAGCCCGCTGACCGCCTTGACAGTGCGCTTTTGCCGCCCGAACAGCCCGGTGCGCACGCCAAAGTGCTTGGACAGGTTTTCGACCTGAAGGATCGGTGCGCCGCTCATCTATCCACCTTCCAGCAACTTGCCGAATGGTCGCCGGCGCTATCGGCGTCGACCGATGGGGGCAATTCGCTGCGACAGCGCGCGTCCGCATACTCGCAACGTGGCGCGAAAGGGCAGCCCGCGATCTGGTCGGTCGGCACGGGCGGCTGTCCGGTGATCGTGCGCAACCGGCCCTGCTGGCCGCGCAGCTTGGGCAACGCGGCAATCAGCGCCTCGGTATAGGGATGCGCGGGGCGGGCGAAGATCTTGTCGACCGGGCCGGATTCCACGATCCGGCCAAAATACATCACCGCAATGCGGTGGCAAAGGTTGGCGACGATGCCGAAATCATGGGTGATGAACAGGATCGCCATCCCGGTTTCATCCTGCATTTCCCGCAGCAGCCGCAGGTATTGCGCCTGCACTGTCACATCAAGCGATGTCGTGGGTTCGTCGGCGATGATGATCTTGGGTTGGCACGAGATCGCGATGGCGCCCACGACGCGCTGGCGCATTCCGCCGCTAAGCTCGCTGGGATAGGCATCGACCCGGTGTTCGGGCGCCGCGACCTTGACCTTGCGCAATGCGTCGATGGCGCGCTCTCGCAGGGTGCGGCGCGGTCCAGGGGCGTGCAGGCGCAGCGCCTCGGAGATCTGTTCGCCGACCGTGAAGACCGGATTCAGCGAGGTTTGCGGATCCTGCAGGATCATCGCGATCTCCTTGCCGCGGACGCGGCGCATCTCCGGCTCTGACAGGGTCAGCAATTCGCGCCCGTCGAGCTTTACGCTGCCGCTGCGAATATGCGCGGCGTGCTTTGGCAAAAGTCGCGCCAGGGACATCGCCGTCATCGATTTTCCGGACCCGGATTCGCCGACGATGCCAAGGGTTTCCCCCGCCCGCACCGTGAAGCTGTGGCCGTTGACCGGAAAGAAGCTCGCGGCCTTGGTGGAAATTTCCACTTTTAGGTCTGTGACCTCCAGAAGGGGCGCCTCTGCCATGTCAGATCTGCCTTTGCCGCGGGTCGAGCCTGTCGCGCAACCAATCGCCAAGCATGTTGGCCGACAACACGGTCAGCAGGATCGCAAGGCCGGGGAAAAAGGATATCCACCAATCGGTTGCGATGAAGTCGCGCCCGTCAGAAACCAGCAGCCCCCATGTGGGTGTCGGCCGGGGAATGCCGATGCCCAGAAAGCTGAGGCTGGCGTCGAGCATGATCGCGATGCCGACCTGCAGGGTGGCCAGAACGACGATCGTATTGGTCACATTGGGCAGGATATGGCGGAACAGGATCCGCGCATGCGACGAGCCCGCCACCAGCGAGCGAGCGACGAAGTCGCTCTTGCGCAATAGCAGCACCTCGGCGCGCACCTGGCGCGCAAAATAGGCCCAAAGCGCGAAGCCCACCACGATGACCACCGACAGAAAGCTGGCCCCCAATGCCGCGGCCAGCGCCAGCGCCAGCAGCATCGCTGGAAGCGCCAGCGAGATGTCCACAAGACGCATCACCAGCCCGTCGAACCAGCCGCGCACGTAGCCCGCGACCAGGCCAAGCGTGGTGCCGACAACAACGCCGACGGCGATCCCGATCATCGAAACGGCTAGCACGTACCAAGCCCCGTGCAGAATCCGGCTGAGGATGTCGCGGCCCAGCCGGTCGGTGCCCATTGCGAATTCCCAGGTGCCGCCGAAGAAGACCGGCGGTTGCAGCCGCGCCTTCAGGTTCGGGACATAGGGGTCGTGGGGCGCAATCCACTCGGCAAAGAACGCCGGAATGATGAACACCGTCAGCAGCACCCCAATCGGTACAAGCGGCAAACTGCGCGCCCTGCGCCACAGGCCGGGTGATGGAACGGTTCTGATCGGGGTATCAGCCATGCCGGATCCTCGGATCGACGAGGACATAAAGCAGATCGACGACAAGCGTCGAGATCATGTAGATGACCGCATAGGCGATGATCACCGCCTGCACGACCGGGAAATCGCGGCCCCGGATCGCCTCGATAGCAACCCAGCCCATGCCGGGCCAGGAATAGACCGTTTCGATCACCACCGAGCCGGTGAGGATCGAGGCGGCAAGAATGCCAAAGTAGGTCAGCGGAACGACCGCCGCGTTGCGCAACGCGTGTTTCCAGACCACCTTCCATTCCGGCACGCCCTTGACCCGCGCAAGCTTGATGTATTCCGCGTCGAGCACTTCCAGCATCGCCGAACGTGTCAGGCGGGCCAGCGCGGATATCTGGAACCACGCGATGGCGATAGCGGGCAGGACGGCGTGGGCAATCGTGCCCATGCCGGATGTGGGAAGCCAACCGAGCCAGACAGAGAAAACCCAGATCAGGATGATCCCAAGCCAGAAGTTGGGCATCGACTGTCCCAGTAGCGCAAATATCTGCGCGCCGCTGTCGATGGGCGAGCTCTTGTAGACGGCCGCCGCGACACCAAGCGGCAAGGCAATGACCACGCTGATCAGGATAGCAAGGCCGCCGAGATTCAATGTCGCGGGCATTCGGTCGAGCACGAAGCCCATCGCATCCTCGCCGGGCCATTTTAGCGAGGTTCCGAAATCCCCCTGCAGAGCGTTGCCCAGAAAGGTGAGGTACTGCCGCCAGAGCGGCTTGTCGAGGCCCCAGTCGCGGACGAAAGCATCGATCTGTTCCTGCGAGGCATCATCGGGCAACAGCGCATCTACCGGACTGCCAGAGAGGTGAGACAGCAGAAATACGATGAGTGTAATGATCAAAAGCGCAAACAAGCTCGATGCTAACCTGAGACTAAGAAATCGAAGCAATGGCGTGATTCCTGCTGTGTAGTTCCAATCCCGGAACGTTTTCACACATGAACGTGGCCTTGATTTGCCGGCGCGGCAACGGGTGTGAGACGTGCCCATGACCGATGGCCGATGGAGAGGATTCGGTCAAGTGGCGCGGCAAAGCCTTCCCGGACTTCGGCGACCCTTTCCGTGACTGCCTCGGCGGTTTCGAAGACCTGATTGGCGAAGTGTCGCGCCTTGAGGAACTGGAACACCGATTCCGCGGGATCGGGTTCCGGGCTGCAGGGCGGCAACCGCGGCACCGAGACGTTGTCCGGACAGTCGAGATCCTTGGATCGATGCCAGCCTGCGCCGTCAAACACCGCCGGCGCGCGACGACCGTCGGGAACCGCGGCGCAGATGTCCATGAGGCGGCGGTTCATCTCCATCGCCTCAAGCGACATCACGGCGCCGAAGACGACCTTGATCCTCTCCTTGAGCAGTCCAAGGGTCCATGCCGGGACGCCAGGGCCCGGCCCGTCTTCAAGCCAGGGCCTGACCTCGGCCTTCCGGCTCTCGTTCAGCTTCGGGCATCCTCCGCTGCGCGGACGGTCCTTCAGCCCGTCCGGCCTCTCCGCATTGTACCGGCTGGCCCAATCGCAGAGAGTCTGTCTGTCGACCCGATCCCGGAGCGCTATCATGCCGCGGTCGAGTTCGCCCTCCATCAGGTGCGCGATGGCGCGCAGGCGTCGGGACTGTCGTGAATCATCGCGCTTGCGCGCCAGGGCTTCAATGTCATCGACCGCGTGGTCGGTGTTCGGGATCGCGATGCCTGCTGCGGGCATGTCGTCCTCCATGCGAGCTTTCTACACCCGCAATATGGAGCAGGATGGCATCGGCCGCACACAGGTTGCCGCATCGCGCCACAACATTATGTTCCTTCTGTGCTCGCGCGTCATTACTTTCTTGAATTGGTAAAAGACGGAGCCTCAGGATCTGGCTCCGCCTCGTTGCGCTACGTGATCCTACTTGAGGTCGATCAGTTCGTAGTGGCTCAGACCGGACGATGTCGCGCCGGGAAAGGTCCAGCCTTCGACCAGATCGCTGTTCACGACGACGGTGGCGGGCACTGTCGCCATCGGCAGGTGCGCGTAGGTATCTGAAATCCGGGTGAACATCTTGTTCAGGATTTCGCCGCGCTTGGCCGGATCGGTTTCAGCGACCAATTGACCTCCCAGTTCGTTGACCTCGGGATCGCCGATGTCCAGATGTGGGCTGGCGTGCTTGGTAAAGAAGATCTGGACCCCCAGCGCGCTGGGACGCACCGGAGCGTTGCGCATCGGCGTGATGAAGTCCGCGGTGAACCCGCGGATCGCCGTGTTGCCTGTGGCCCAGTCCTGCTCGCGCATTTCGGTCTTGATGCCGGCCACGTCGAAGTAGGCCTGCACCAGTTCCGCCATCTGGGCGAATTCCGGGTTGCCCGCAAGGCTGGTCACGACCAGAGGGATTTCGGCATTGTCAAAGGCGTCCGGGTAACCCGCCTCGGCCAGAAGAGCCATCGCCTTTTCGGGGTCGTAGCCGTAGTTTTCGTCAAAGCTGGCAGCGACCTCTTCGGAATAACCCGGGAAGCGCGGATCCATCGTGTAGACCGGCAGAGCGCCCACGCCTTCACCGTAAAGGACCTCGAGGATGGCTTCGCGGTCCAGCGCCCGGTTGGCGGCTTCACGCACGCGCTGGTCAGCCCAGGCATAGGTGCGCGCATCGCGGGTTTCTTCGGCGTCGGGACGCATGAACTGTCCGGTGAACAGCATCGTCGTCTGCATCGCGCCCGCGCTGGAGGACAGAACGGTTTGCCCGGCTTCACTGGCATCGTCGCGAAGATCGCGCGGCAGAGTGACGGCATGCGCCTCTCCGGCAGAGAGCATGGCAAATCGCGTTGACGGCTCGCTGACCCAGCGGAATTCGATCTCGTCAAATTCAGCCGTCACGCCGGTCCAGTGATCTTTGATCGAGCTGAAGGTGATCGACTGACCGACCTCGCGTCCCTCGTATTTGAACGGGCCGGACCCGGCGGGGGCGGCCTCGTAGCCTTCAATCCCCTCGGCGTCGAACTGCGCCTTGGAGTAAATCGCAAGCGACCCGCGACCCGCGTTGGAGAACAGGAAGTCCGGATCTGGCGAGGGCATGTCGAAACGGACCGTATGATCGTCCAGAGCTGTGATCGTCATGGCCTTGAACTTGCTGATACCACTCAATTTGGCATCGTCCCCGGTGTGGATCTCAAAGCTGTGAACGACGTCCGCCGCTGTTACAGGACCCCAATCGTCGTTGAACATCGCGTTCGGATGCAGCTTGAATGTCCAGGAGGTAAAGTCCTCGTTATGCTCCCAGCTTTCGGCAAGCTGGCTGTTGTCATATTTGCCGGTGGCCGGGTCGTTGCCGACCAGGGTTTGCATCGACGGCATGATAAACGCACCGGTTGTTGTCCAGTACAGGTTCGAATCCGCTCCTAGCGGACTGACTGCGATGACAACTTTTTCTTGGGCGACGGCGGCGAAATTCAGCCCGGCCCCGCCAAGAATTGTTCCGGCGAGCAGCGCGGCTGCTAGCATGCGCTTTGGCGCAATGCGATGCTTTGAATACATATTTATCATGACTTTCCTCCCCGTCTTGCGGTCCCCGCGGCAACCAAGACGGCCCGCGGCTTGATTATGTTTGGTGGTCTCAGTATGCGCAGTTCGCAAAATTATTCCAATCGCCATCTGAATTGACGGCATAGCCATTTGTGATGACCGGGGCCTTCTCCCGTTAAAACCGCTAGGCTGACCGTAGCAAACACAAGCAAATTACGGGGCTCTACGTGACCGATCTCAAACTTGCCCGCCGCGTGACCAGCATTCGCGTTTCTCCAAGCGCCGCAGCAGCCCAGAAGGCGCGCGATTTGAAGGCGGAGGGGCGCGATATCCTTGATCTCACCGTGGGAGAGCCGGATTTTGATACCCCCGACAGCATCAAGGACGTCGGCATCAAGGCGATCAGGAGCGGTGAAACCAAATACACGCCCGTGAACGGGACCATTGCCTTGCAAAACGCAATCCAGCACGACTTTGGAACGCGTTTGGGGCTTGAATTCGGGCACGACCAGATCAGTGTCGGCGGCGGCGGCAAGCAGGTCATCTTTGCCGCCCTCATGGCCACTGTGGAAGAGGGGGACGAGGTCATCATTCCCGCGCCTTACTGGGTGTCCTATCCGGACATGGTTGTCGCCAATGGCGGAACCCCCGTTATCGTTCCCTGCGGCGAGGAAGCCGGGTTCAAGCTGACGCCAGAGGCGCTAGTGGCGGCGATCACGCCGAACACCCGCTGGCTGATCCTGAACACGCCGTCTAACCCAACAGGGGTCGCCTACACTCCTGCCGAACTCACCGCCCTTGGCGAAGTTCTGAAGCGGCACCCGCAGGTCTTCATCCTGTGCGACGAAATCTACGACCGGATCTGGTTCGCCGATGTTCCGGTGCAAAGCATCGTTAGCGCGGTGCCGGATCTGACCGACCGCGCGCTGGTGATCAACGGAGTTTCCAAATCGCATGCGATGACCGGCTGGCGGATCGGCTACGGTGTCGGCCCCGTCAAGCTGATCGGGGCGATCAACAAGCTGCAATCGCAGATGTCTTCTTGCCCTTCGTCGATCAGCCAGGCGGCCGCGGCGGCCGCGCTGACCGGGGATCAGTCGAGCATAGAATCCTCTGTCGCCGTCTACCGACAGCGGCGCGACCGCGCGGTCGCGCTAATCAACGCGATTCCTGGGCTGCGCTGCCGCGTGCCTGACGGCGCCTTCTATTTGTTCCCCAGCTGCGCCGGGCTGATCGGCAAGAAAACCCCCGACGGCAAGGTGATCAGAAACGATCTGGATTTCGGGATCTACCTTCTGGAGACCGTCGGCGTTGCCTCGGTGCATGGCGGGGCCTACGGAATGGAGCCCTACTTTCGCATCTCAACAGCAACGTCGATGGAGATTATCGAAGCCGCCTGCGAGCGCATCGCCAAGGCCTGCGCGGCGCTGGCCTGAGACGACGCCCTTTCTTCAGCGGACGTCTTCATTACCTTCCGAGGCGGATCGGGCAAGTTCGGTGAGATAATGCAGAACGATGGCCGCCGGTTCGGAGAGCGGCAGCTGATCGGACACGCAGATCGCCATATGAACCTTCATGTTCGGTCGCCGGATGCGGAACCGCCTCGCCTCGGGCAGCCGCCGTTGCAATGCTTTGGCCGCCGAATGCGGCAGGATTGTGCTGCCCAGACCCTCGCCGACGGCGTTGGTGAGCACCGAAATCGACTCTGTCTGCGCGATGACATTGGCCGCGTGGCCGGTGCGCGCCAAAGTCGTGTCGATGACCTGACGCACCGTGTGAATGGGGCTCGGCAAAATCAATGCATCAGAAACCGCGTTTTCAAAGCTGATGTCCGTACCGCCGTCCTTGTCGGCATGGGTTGTCACGAAAAATAGCTCTTCGGTCCGCACCGGGTCGAACGAGACGCCCGGAATACCCCCCGGATCGTAAATCAGAGCGATGTCCATCTTGCCGGTCATGATCAGCTCGCTGATCACCCCTCCGACATTTTCGTTGATATGCAGGACAATCCCGGGCCGTTCCGCGCGCATGGTTTTCATTAGTTGCGCGGCCAGCAGCGGGCCGAGGCTCAGTGGCGCAAGGCCGACGGAGACAAAGCCCGAAATGTCGGTACTCGAACTGGTGATTTCCTGCTCTGCCTGGTCCAATTGCTTAAGGATCAACTGGCAGTGCTTGTAGAACACCTTGCCGGCTTCGGTCGGCACCACGCCCCGCTTTGACCGCAAAAGCAGCGGCTTGCCGAAATGCGTCTCAAGCGCCGCGATTTGCTGGCTGAGTGCAGGCTGCGCAATGTGCAGGACGGACGACGCGCGGGTGATGCTGCCGATGTCGACGATCTTGACGAATGCGCGAAGGCGTCTGATGTCCATGGTTTTCGATAGCTCCGCGATTTCCCTTGCCCGGCGATCAAAGCGTTCCCGACAAGGAAAGAAACGGCCGCCAGACATAGCCAAGCACCATCATATCAGATCGGCTTGGTCTTTTGCCCCGGTTGCCGGACTCTCTAAGAGTTTGTTCCTAAAGTCGGCAAATTATCTATATATTGGACAAGTTACAAATATTTCCACAAACACCGACAATATGTGGTATTTTGATTCAAGCTCTAAGAGTTATGAACGCAAAGACAATAGATGCTAATTCGCTAAAGGAAGCCAGCCCGGGATTGTTTCGGAGGCTTCAGGCGGGGCGGCAGCCCCGACATGAAGATCTGCAATGCAAATATTCAAGGCAATCGCTCTTGGGGCCGCCGCCAGTATCGGGCCGGCACAAACCGCCGCTGCGGAAACGCGCCTCAGCCTTTCCGACGTGCTTCCTGAAGGCAACTCTCAGGTGAAGAACGCCAAGGTCTGCGGCGAAAAAGTGGCCGAAGCAACGGGCGGCGCGCTTGGATTCAGGGCCCCCCGACCAGCTTGCGCCTGTTCACGGCGCTGGCGAAGGTTCATGCCCACGCCCTGCCGGACGGCGGCGGCGCGCACGGATTTCGCACGCTTCTCGGCAGCCTGTCCGCCATCGTCCGTTCCAAGCGCGCGGTCCCGTGCCCGGACTGCGGGAAGGCGGAGACCATGATCGAGGTGGCAACCCGGCCCGGCGCCGAACAGGAGAGGGCGCTGAAGCTGCTGAAGGACATCGCGAAAATGTAGCGAAACGCCGAGATGCAGGCAGAGACCGACATCTCGTTCAGGGGCATCCCATCGACGGGAAGCAAAAATCCTGGAAACTCCTCAAGAACTTCGGTTTACAGATCGGTTGTCAGGCCCTTCGACTTCAGCACCGCCTCAAGATTGCACACGTCGATGACGGTGCGCCCGGACTTGTACGCCGCGATATAGCCAAGTTCCGCCTCGTCCCGCGCGGCGGATTTTACGGCAACCTCTGCCGCATCTTCGCGCCGCACCATGACAAGGCCGTCAGCGTCGCCCCGGATCACATCGCCCGGACGGACGATTTCGCCGCCCAGAACGATCTCCTTGTTGATCTGGCCAAGCGTCTCTTTCACTGTGCCCCGGATGCTGATGCCCAGCGAAAACACCGGCAAGCCCAGCGCGATCAGCTCTGCCGTGTCGCGCACGCCGGCGTCCGTCACCACGCCCGCGATGCCCTTGGCCACGCAGGCACTGCCCAGAACCCCGCCAAAGCTGCCGGCCTCGGCAAATTCCCCGGCCGAGACCACGATGACGTCGCCCGCCTTGGCAAAGTGAATGGCCAGTTGCAGCATGATGTTGTCGCGCGGCGAGCTTTGCACCGTGAAGGCGGGGCCGCAAAGCGACATCGCCCGATCAATCGGCTTGATCTTGGAGCTGATCGCGCCAAGGCGCCCCTGCGCCTCGTGGATGGTGGCGCTGCCAAACTTGGAAAGCGCCGCCACGTCGGCGGCGGCGGCGCGTTGAATTTTCGTAATGATGTGGGGCATGCCGGTGAACCTCGCGATTGTTGGGACAGACGCATCTGCGCGCCGCCGCTCTTGATGCCCGACTATAGAAAGTCCGGGCGGGCTGCGATACCAGTCTATCGGTCTGACGTAATCGGGTTTGACAGTGCTTGAGCGCCTAGCTATCCGAAACCGCTCTGATGTCATCTTTTCGGATGAATGCTACCCTGAAACCGGAACAAGCCCGCAGCGCAAGAGGAACTCGCAGCCGCATGTCCTTTGAATTCATTGAATTCGTCCCTGAGTCCGCGGTCGGTCGCTTCCGACGCCCGAACCTTATGCGCGGCTATCGGAATGGCTGAGACTTCCGTTTCCATGATTGGCAGCCGGGCGGTGCTGTTTCAGGCGGAATGCCCCTTTGATCTTGAGAATCAACAGCGGTTCTGGGCGATGGCCGACGCAGCGGCGGCCTGGCACGGCGTGCGCGAGGCGGTGCCCGCCATGACTAGTCTCACGCTGCTTTTGGACAGTGTGCCCGACGATCTTGATCGTCTGGCCGGCCGGCTGACGGAGCTCTGGCAAACCGGCCTGCGAAAGACCGTCGAGGGGCGATTGCTGGAAATCGACATTCGCTATGGCGGCAAAGCCGGGCCGCACCTCGCCGACGTCGCCGAAATGACCGGGTTTTCCATCGACGAAGTGATCCGCCTGCAGAGCGCCCCGGAGTACACCGTCTATGCCGTCGGAAGCCACGCCGGATACTGCTATCTGGGGGGGCTTGACCCGCGCCTCGAAACCCCGCGCCGCAAAGTGCCGCTAACCCGGCTTCCGGGCGGTTCATTGTCATTGGCGGGGCTGCAGGCCGGGGTATCGGCCTCCGCCGGGCCCAGCGGCTGGAACACGATCGGCCGCGCCGATGTGCGCTTTTTCGACCCGTTCAGAACGCCGGCGTCCTTGTTGAAACCCGGCGACCGCATCCGGTTCCGCCCGGTCGAAGTTGCGGCATGATCCGGGTCATGTCTCTGCCGCCGCTAGCCACGGTCCAGGATCTGGGTCGGCACGGCCACTGGTTCGAAGGGCTGGGGAGCGCCGGCGCGATGGACCCGGTGTCGCACCGGATCGCCAATATGCTTTTGGGCAACCAAGCCTGTGCCGCAACGCTTGAGATTCCACTTACGCCGGCGCAGTTCCGGTTCGACACGCGCCAGGCCTTCGCCATCGCCGGGGCCGTCTGCGGCGCGAATCTTGCCGGTCGGTCCTTGCCGCGCATCTTCGCCGGGCTCGCCAAGGCGGGTGACACGCTGGAGCTTGGCCCGATCCGCTTGGGTGCGCGCCTCTATCTCGCCTTGCCCGGCGGCATCGATGTGCCGCTAGTGCTGGGTTCGCGCAGTACGCAGCTGCGCGAGGCCTTCGGCGGCTACGAAGGTCGCGTGCTGGCCCCCGGTGACCTCTTGAATCCCATAACCCGATCCGACCCGGCGCTTCCGCCATCGGGGATTAGCCTCGATCAGCCCGAGTTCAAGCTGCCCGCCGGAGGCATTATTCATCTCAGGGCGCTGCCTTCGACGGAACACGACAGCTTTGACGCCGCCTCTCTAAAGGCATTCTGGACAGAACCATACCTTGTGACCCGGCTGAACGACCGGCAGGGGCACCGGCTGGACGGGGCGGCGCTGACGCGAAGCAGCACTGGCGAGTTGCGCTCGCACGGCATAGTGCCGGGGATCGTTCAGGTGCCGGGCGGCGGGCTTCCGATTATCCAACTAGCGGATTCGGCCACCATGGGCGGATACCCCAAGATCGCCGCTATCATCGAGCCGGACCTCTGGCGCATGGGGCAGGCCCGTCCGGGCGACAGGGTCCGGTTTCATAAGGTCGGCCTGGCGGAGGCGGCCAAGGCCGCGGACGACCATCAGGCGGCGTTTGCCAAGGCCGGGCAGGCGCTGGCCGACGCCTTTGAGCAACAAGAAATCTGGGCATGAGACGATGACGCTGGACCAAGTGAACGAACTGGCCAGGACGATGATTGCCAATGGAGTCACATCAATTGAGGTCAAGGGAAAGGACTACGCCGTCCGCCTTGTGCGCGCGCCAGGTGCGGGGCCTGTCGCGGCCGAAGCGTCCGGTTCGAGACCTGAATGGGCGCAGGCCCTCAGCCCGGCCACCGGGGCGTTCCATATTAGGGGCGGCGATGATGGCTTCCCCGCACTCAAACAAGGCGCGCAGGTCCTTGGCGGAGAGCCCCTTGGCTATATCGGATTCGGCCCGGTCCGGCTGCTTTGCGTTTCACCGGCGTCGGGCCGGCTTGTCGGGCCGTTGCCGTCGCAGGGCGATACGGTCAGCGCCGGGGATCCGTTGTTTACCGTGGAGATCAGAACATGAAGATCGACATCAACTCCGACATGGGCGAAGGATTTGGCCCCTACCGTATCGCGGATGACGCCGCGCTTATGGCGCTGATAAGTTCGGCCAATGTCGCCTGCAGCTATCATGCGGGCGACCCGGTCATCATGGACCGGACGATCCGTCTGGCCAAAGAGCACGGCGTCGATCTGGGCGCGCATGTCAGCTATCCCGACCGGATGGGCTTTGGCCGCCGTCGCATCGACATGGCCCTGCCCGAACTGGAATGCCATATCCTGTACCAGCTTGGCGCGCTTGATGGGCTCGCCCGGCGGGCCGGCCACCGGATCACCCATATGAACCCGCACGGCGCGCTTGGCAATCTCGCCAGCACAGACCCCGCCACCGCCGAAGCGGTTGCCGCCGCCACGCTGGCCTTCGATCCCGACATCGCCTTTCTGGTCCTTCCGGGCAGCGCGCTGGAACAGGCCGCAGCGGCACGAGGCGGGCGCTGCGTGCGCCTGTTTCTTGCCGACCGCGCCTATACCGTCGACGGTCAACTCGCCCCCCGCAGCCAGCCCGGAGCGGTGATCCACGACGCGCAAGCCGTGGTGGCCCGTGTGCTGAGGGTGATCGAGACCGCCGAGGTCGAAACCATCGACGCCAAAGTCATCCCAATGCCCGTGCAATCCATCCTCGTCCATTCCGACACTGCCGGCGCGGTCGACCTCGCCCGCCGCCTGCGCGACGCCATCGCCGCGCGCGGCGGCACTCTCACCCCTTTGTCACGCCAAGGCTGACATCGGCCACGATTCCAACGACCAGAAGAAAGAACTGCATCATGCCATTTTCCGATTACAAGACAGCCCTCGTCACTGGCGCCTCCGGCGGCATGGGATGGGCCATCGCCGAGCGCCTCGCCTCCAAGGGGTTAAAGGTCCATGGGCTGGCGCGCAGCATCGCAAAACTGAAAGCGCTTGAGGTGCTTGCCGGCGTGGTGCCCCATGAAATCGATGTCACCGATACCGAGGCTTTGGCCGACCTGGTCGGCGAGTTGGAGATAGACGTTCTGGTCAACAATGCCGGCGTGTCGCGCCCCGGCAGCCTGTTGCAGTCCGAGGCCTTCGACATCGACGAACAGATCGACGTCAATTTTCGGGCGTCGCTGCATTTGGCCCGTCTGACCCTGCCGGGAATGATGGCGCGCGACAGCGGGCATATCGTGAACATAACCTCGATGGCCGGGCAGTATGAATTTGGCGGTCACATCGCCTATCACGCCACCAAGGCCGCAATGCACACCGTTTCGCGACAGTTGCGCGTGGATGCATTCGGTCGCCGCGTGCGCGTCACGGAGATCAGCCCGGGCCGCGTCGAGACCGATATATTTGCCAATGTGGAAAAGATTGATCCGGCCGAGGCGAAGCGGAAGTACTTCGAAGGGTTCGAGATGCCGCAGGTTTCCGATATCGCGGACGCGGTGGAATACGCCATCGGCGCCCCGCAATACGTGAATATCGGCATGATCGAGCTTTTGCCGACGCTCCAGGTGCCAGGCGGGCTTCGCACGGCCAAGCGGATCGGCGATGAGGTTATCCTGACCGGTGCCAAGTGACACGCATCACGCATCGCGGCGTCATCCAATTCACCCGCACTCTGCTTTCAAACCGGCGGATCGCGACGTCGCGTCTTATGCAGTCCTATGTTGGCCCTAACCCGACATAGGAACCAAGAGTCCCGCAACGGGCCGGTGCCGGCGGGAACCGGATCTCTCGGAGGCCGTTGACGGGCGATTGCGCAGGCAAATGCCGCTGTTTGCGGCTGGGAGCATCGAAATTACGCTGAAATTTCGCCTGTATCCGTGAGTCGCGCGTGAGTTTGACAGGAATTGCCGTCATTTCAGGCGCGTGGCGGCCTGAGTTCCCGAATTCTCTCCGGCGGGAAGTAGCGGTAAAATGCGGTTCTTCCGATTTCGAGTTGCTAGATGACGTCATTAACGAAGGGATAGTTCTCCTTGTCTCGGAGCAATGCCTCGGCGAGGCGGACTTTCTCGTCATCCATTGAGCGAGGCCTGCCGCCCTTCCGACCGCCGCTTCTTGCGGCAGCGCGGCCCGCCCTGGCGTTCTCGACAATCAGTTCACGCTGGAACTGGTCGAACGCCGCGGTCATGTAAAAGAACAGGCGCCCGTCCGGCGTGCCGGTATCGATGTTCTGGGTGATCGCCCTGAACTCGATATTCCTGGCCTGCATGTCCTGCGCGGTCTGGATCACCTGTTTGAGAGAGCGTGCAAGCCGCGAGAGCTTCCAGACGACGAGCGTGTCTCCGTCGCGAAGATACTCGAACGCGGCCATGAGTTGCGGCCGGTTCTGCCGCGCCCCTGACGCTTTCTCGACATAGATCCTCTCAGATCCTCTCAGATCCTCTCACGCCCTGTTTCACGCAGGGCATCGATGTGCAGGGACGGGTTCTGATCGAGGGTCGAAACCCGGTCGTAACCGACAAGCATGTGCCGACCTCTAGAAATGATCCGAAAAGGCAATGACCCTGTTGTAATCGGAACACTTGTACAGGAACATGGAAGAGGAACGGAAAATCGGGGCATTTCACGTTATTATCGACCCGGCGCCGACCGTTTCCCGAACACCATCCGGCCCAGCTGCAAACTGCCCGGAACCGCCCGAAATCCTGTTCACAAACCTTATTCCGCATCTTCGGATATAGAGGTCCTGCAAACCTTTTCCGAACAGGAGCAACTTCATGCTGGCAAGAAGTGCAAGCATAGTTCCTGTAACGGTTCAGTTGTCCGCGTAATGTTTCTTTAAAGACGGGGAGGACTGCGCCGGCAACGATGAATGCCGCACTGCACTTGCTTGCAAAGCAAGTACACCGTAGCGTGCAATGCGGGACAATTGGAGGTCGTGGCCATGGCGAGCATCACGCTCCGCAATCTGGACGACGAGGTAGGAACACGCCTTCGCGTGCGTGCGGCTGGTAACGGTCGTTCCATGGAGGAGGAGGCAAGGATGATTCTGCGCGAGGCGGTCGGGCAGGGGCCCTTGCCCGAGAAAGGCCTGGGAACGGCCATCCACGAACTGTTCAAACCGTTCGGCTATGTAGAATTGGAATTGCCACGGCGCGAACCGATGCGCGAGCCGCCGGTCTTGGATTGATACGGCTGTTATGGCCTTGCTTGATACGAATGTGGTATCTGAACTTATGCGTACCGCGTCGAATACCATGGTTCTTGCCTAGATGGATCGGTTGCCATCGCGAGAGTTGTTCGTAACGGCAATCACAGAAGCGGAGGTTCGCACCGGGATCGCCATTCTGCCGGAAGGCACGCGCCGCCGGGGTCTTGCACATGCCGAGGACCCAACGCTTGGGGTTCTGTTTGCTGATCGGGTTCTTCCATTCGACAGCCATGCGGCGCGTGCCTATGATTGCGATCCAGCAAGGATTTTGAAGAAAGACAGAGCCAGACCACACCCCCGGCAAATCCGGCAAATTTTTGCAACAGGGCCGGGTGTCGACACCACCACCGCCAGCGGCACGCTGGTCTTCCACGTGTTCGGGGCGCTGGCCCAGTTCGAGCGGGATCTCACCAGGGAGCGTACCATGGCCGGCCTTGCCGCGGCAAGGGCCCGCGGCGGAGGGGAGGGCGGCCGAGCAAACTGACGCCGGGCCGAGGCGATGCTGCGGGACACCAGGGGCTATCCCTTCATCAGAGACGTGATCCGCAACCTTTTCATTGGACGCACCGCCCTCTATCACCACTTTCCGAAAGAGCTGATCCGGGAGCTTCGGGGCTGACGGCAGGGAAGAGGGAAGTTCTTGTCTTCCCTCTGGAAAAAAAACAGCGATCCCGGCTAAATGGTATAAACGCATCCTGATGAAGTGGCAAAAATGAGCAAACAAACAGCCGTCCGCCTTCCGGACGAAACCTACGCCCGCCTGAAGGCGCTTTCCGCCAGGACAGGCCGGACCGCGACGTTCTACATCCGCGAAGCGGTCGAAGAACACCTCCGGTCAATGGAGGATCTCTATGCTGCTGAACAGGCAATGATTGAGCATCGCAGGTCGGGCGAGCAGTCCCTGTCCCTTGACGAGCTGGATGCCGCGCTTGCTCGGGAAGATTGAGGTTACAGCAGCTGCCGCACGACAGATCAAGGGTCTTGGTCCTTCCAATGCCGGGCGGATCGGGAAGTATTTGCGCGAGCGCCTCGCGACGCTTGATGATCCCCGCCAACTCGGAAGGCCGCTGGCTGGCTCGGAGCTGGGCAATTTCTGGCGTTATCGGGTGGGTGACTACAGGTTGTTGTGAGAAATCAGCGACGGCATGCTCACCGTTCTGGTCGTTGCTGTCGGCCGCCGCCGTAACATCTATCACTAGATGCACCTGCCTCTCCCGTGCTTTTTGACCCGGGAAGCGCGGCCAATCACCCTTGAACAACGCGGCAAGAGACCCCCAACCACCGGTTTCCGGCACATCGCCTGAAACCCCGTGTATGGACGCCCCCTGAATGCAAGCAATTTCTTTGGACGCGCCGGGCAAGGTGATCAGGTACTGTCGTGTATTCGGCCTCTCAACGCGCCGCGGCCAGCATGGAGATACGAGGACCAGGTCCAAATCGTTTTCCCGGGCTTGAAGCCCGACCGGGTCTAGCTGGTTTCCCCGGTCCCGTCTCAATGATCGTTTGTCCTAACATGTCCTTTGTCCTGCTCACATCCACCGCGCCATCACGTCAGGCCGCAGCCGTGACGGGGTCGCGACAGCTTTCCTTCTTCGTCATCAGCGCCCAGGCTATGCGCGCCATCCGGTTGGCCATGGCAATGGCAACCAGCCTCCTCGGCTTGCGGGCCAGCATGCGGGCAAGCCATGAGCCCTCAGGCACCCCGCGCCGGACAGACCAGCGGATCTCCGCCATGGCGCCGACAAACAGCAACCGCCTGAGATCGCGCTGACCCATCTTCGAGACCCTCCCCAGGCAGTGCCTGCCTCCGGTCGAGTGCTGCCGGGGAACAAGGCCAAGCCAGGCCGAGAAGTCCCGGCCGCGACCGAACCCCTCCATCGGCGGGGCAAAGGCCTGGATCGCCATCGCAGTGATCGGACCGTCCCCCGGAATGCTCATCAGTCGCTTCGCCTCCTCGTCCTGCCCTGCATCCGTGCGGATCCGCTTCTCAAGATCCCTGATCTTCTCACTCAACCGGCCGATCCGCTCAATCAGAAGTCCGGCCATCTCCCGCACAGCCTTCGGCAACCCTGATCGCCAGACGCTCGACATTGGCAATCCCCTGCGGCGCAATGATGCCAAACTCCGCAAGATGACCGCGCAGCGCATTCACCGCCTGCGTCCGCTGGCGCACCCACGAGATCCCGGGTGCGGAACACCATGCAGCGGGATTGCTGTTCCTCCGACTTCACCGGAACGAAACGCATCGTCGGGCGAGTGGCCGCCTCGCAGATGGCCTCCGCATCCGAAGCATCGTTCTTCTGCCTCGTGACGAACGGCTTCACGTAGATCGGCGGCACGAGCCGGACTTCATGCGCGAGTTCCATGATCCCCCGGCCCCACCAGTGGGCGCCGGAACAGGCTTCCATGGCCACCGGGCAGTTCGGCTGCGACACCAGAAAGTCCAGAACCTTGTGCCGCACCAGTTTCTTGCGGAACACCACCGATCCGTCTGCAGCAGCTCCTTGCAAGTGGAAACAATTCCTTGCCAGGTCGCTTCCGATAATGCTAACCTTTTCCATGGACGCTCCCTCCTTTTAGGGCTCAATCAAAGTTGACGCCACCTTGGCACGTTACGATGCCGTCGGGCAGGGGGCGTCCACCCCATCGTTTTCCTGTCTGTAGAGCGGGGGAAAGGGTTTTGCGGCCAAAGGTCATCCAGGCGGCGTTTTGCTCACCGGAAGGGCGCTGTGTAGGTGGGTTTTACAGGAGTCGGCAGGTTCAGCCGGATTTCGCGGAATCCGGGTAATGGGAGCAGGGATTCGTCCATTTTTGGACCAGGGATATTCGTCTTCGGGTTTTCCGGACGTCTGTTAATCGAACAAAAAAGGACAGCTTCGCCAGCGCGGAAAAGCGGCATTCTTGACTGCCCCAGCCTCGATGTTTATTGGCCAAATCTGCCGGAAACACCGCCTCTCGGGAAAAGTGGCAGAAGCTGACCTTCACAATGTTCGCACTAGCCTCCAGAATTTCCTTGAGAGGCTAATTAATTCGTTGTGGCTGGTAAACTACTCGCGCAAACGCAGTAACTAGGCAAATCCCTGGATTTCGGAATGAGGAAGCCAATTGTCTCCAATAGAATTCAAGCGAATGGAAATCATTGATTGGTGGGAAAACGAACGCTACCGTGTTTACAAGGAATGTATTGCTGCTTCCGAAAGGATCACGAAGCTGGCAGAGGAAAGGGTTGAGGAATTGTCCGACAGCAGACTGCTTGTGCGGAACAGTCGGGCAATGAAATGCATTCAAAAACAGGTTGACGAGAAGGTTGAGGAATTCGACCGGGCGACGGTGAGTTCACTCCAAAACTCTTTAGTGAAATCTATCGACCAAGTCGAACGTTCTCCAGAATCTTCGGGATTGAACAATGCAGAAACTGCGGCATTGGCGGCCGGTGGAGTTGCTGCGGCCGGTGCTGGAGGACTGGTTGTTGATACTACTGAAGGAGGAGCAACGACACCAGCTCCAGTGCCTTTAGTTTTTCGTGTAGGGTCAATTGTTCGGCCAGTCGTCTCAGCGGTAAAACGGACTGCTACAACGTTGGCCGGTCGCATAATAGCAAGGGACTGGCGCAAAAGACGGTGGAAGAAACAACTGAAACAGAATATTAAGCAAAAGTTGCTTGCTGAAGCAGATGAAAAGGATCCCAATTCGTCTTGGGCACGCTTCAAGATGCAGATCGATGACGCTGCCCTGAAAAGGAGGGACAACTTGTCATGAGTCCGATTAGCATTCCATTTGAGATTCCTACACAATTCCGGACTGCCGTTGCGGCCGGAGATGTTATCCGTCGCGGCGCCCTTTTACAGGATGCGGCATCTGGTCGGATCCTTGCCCATGTACAAGAAACAGGCGGCCTTCAAAGGCTCATTGTTGATTTGGCAACATCCACCAGCCCCTTCAATCCGGTAGATACCGCATTTGGGATTTTTGATGTGGTACAGAATGAACAGATAAAGAAACGTCTGAATGTCATGCAGGGAATGATGGGCTCGCTGCAGACGATTCAACTCGCAACATTGATATCTTCGTTTGTTGGAATTGGTGTAACGGTCGCAAGTACAGCGATTATTCTCAGCCGCCTGAAAGCAATCAGCAATGGTCTGGGTGCAATTTTAGAAAAGATTGACCAACTTCCAACGGAACTGAACATAAACAGGCTGCGTAGCGTATTGACAGGTATCGAAACGCAACTGGAACGACTGGATGAGATTTCCGATCGGCAAAATCCTCGACCGGTTGTGGAAAGTGTCGAAGAGAAACTGCATGAGGGTTTCAATGAACTTAACGCAGGCATGACAATCCTGCTACTACGTTCGGAAACCATTGACGTAGCTTTGATCAAAGCCCTGCTGGCTGGCCTTGCATTTTGCGGATCAGCGCAATGCAAGGCCCTGTTATGGCTCGACGACAAGAAAACGTTGTGTACACGAACACGCAACCAGATCCAGAAACTGGAAGAGCTGGCTATCTTGATGCCGCGAGATTTCTTGGAGCGCAGGCTCCAGATTGAGGCTGATGCAGCCAAGCAATTGTCGAGCGATGCTTCTGAAACCAGGATGCGGTTCACATCGGTCCTCTCTCTTGGTGAACAGTTGATACGGATGGACATTAACGGTCGCGAGTATCTCGAATTCGCAGAACGGGAAAACGAAAATCCAGTGCTGCTTTTGCCGTACCGTTAATCAGGCTAGAACCCTTGAATCCGAATGTGCCCGGTTCGTTCGTCCGTGGAGTAATCCAGCGAACAGGCTATGCGATAACGCCATGCAGACTGGGGTAAGAGTGAGGCACGTGCCTTCGGGATCGGGCCAGAGATGATGAGCGAGGTGATGTCGCTGCATTGAGCGGAGCTTGAGCAAATCGCGATCCAGCAAGGATTTTGAAGAAAGACGGAGCCAGACCACACCCCCGGCAAATCCGGCAAATTTTTGCAACAGGGCCGGGTGTCGGCACCACCACCGCCAGCGGCACGCTGTTCTTCCACGTGTTCGGAGCGCTGGCCCAGTTGGAGCGGAATCTCACCAGGGGGCTATCCCTTCGTCAGCGACGTGATCCGAAGCCTCTCCATAGGCCGCACCGCCTTCTATCGTCACTTCCCGAAGGAACGGATCCGGGATCTCCGCAACTGACGGTAGGAAAGGGGGCAGTGCAATGGACTGGGCAGGGCGCAACTGTTCAGAGCCTATCCAAAGTGCTGCGACTTTCTACGCAAGCTCGCCACCGGTCTGGCTAGGATGTATGGCTTGATTGCAGCGCTTGTTCCCTATCTCATGATCTGAACACTGAATCATGTTTCTATATCATGAAGAAAAGGGGGCCGCGGGTTGAAAAGGTCGCGACGAAGACAGCTATGGAAACGGCTTACAGAACCTGTGACCTATTGGGGCAACTCACGGAATTCGAAGAAATAAATGCCCCGGACCAGCTTTTCATTGAGGGTGACAAAAAGTTGCTCACCGAGGGCCGGCGTGTTGCAATTGTCGGGTCGCGTAAAGCGAGTCGCGAAGGCATCTCGCGTACCCGATCATTTACCAAGGCACTCGTAGAGCACGGCATTACAGTCGTGAGCGGGCTTGCGGAAGGTATAGATACCGCAGCCCATGAAACGGCCATCAAGAAGGGCGGCAAGACCATTGCCGTGCTCGGCACGCCGCTGTCGAAGACATATCCGGCTACCAACAAAGCACTTCTTGAGGCAATCAAACGTGACCATCTTGCCATCTCTCAGTTTCCTGAAGGCTACCCGCTGAAGCGCGAAAACTTCCCTCGCCGCAACCGGACAATGGCACTCATTTGCGATGCGACCGTTGTGGTCGAAGCCAGCGAAAAAAGCGGAACGTTACACCAGGTGCGGGAGGGGATTCGCCTTGGCCGGCTCGTCTATATCATGCAGAACGTTGCACAAAATGAGGAACTGACCTGGCCCCAAGAGATGATTGGCTATGGCGCTCAGGAGCTTCGCCGGGAAGACGTTCCGGATATCCTCTATGATATTCCGAATATTACAGCAGGCGATGTAAGTGGCTTCTAGGTATCCATACGGCACTTTTGCAAATTACTCTCCGTGCGGCACAAGTGAACTTTCTGTTCGGTCGCGAAAAATCTGCGGAAGCATCAAGGAAGGTAAGGATACCATAGATCAACCGTGTAGTCGATTATCCGGCAAGCCCCGAAGCAAAGGTTCTTCAGCCGTTTCTGAATCCGGAAGTGACGCTTGTGCCCGTTCCGCGCAGTGCGCCACTTCCTAAGGATTCGCTTTGGCCAGTCCAGGCAAGGTCGTTGCCGATGTGCTCGCATCCAACGGCTACGGCAGAGAAGTGAGAGCGCTAATAGAAAGAACCGTTGCCGTGCGGAAATCCTCAACCTCGCAACCTGCAAATCGTCCGCTGATTCCCGAACACATGGCCTCCTTGCGGGTATATGTGGATATGCTTCCACCGGACGCGATCACACTTGTGGATTACGTGCTGACGAAAGGTTCGACGGCCGTAGCTTGTGCCAATCTCCTGCAAGAGCGCTTCCCCGCCGCGACCATCAGAATATTCGCAATGATAAGGACGCAAGGATTGATCGATGAAATCAAAAAGATTGCTGATCCGTCGATCGGTACCATCATCGGTTACGAT
Source organism: Albidovulum sp. bin36 (assembly GCA_002238565.1). Classification (GTDB taxonomy): domain Bacteria; phylum Pseudomonadota; class Alphaproteobacteria; order Rhodobacterales; family Rhodobacteraceae; genus JAPPFL01. The sequence goes on along the minus strand of MPMP01000059.1, from coordinate 2,903 downwards.
TCTGGTAAGCCTTACCGCAACCCGTGATTCTTGATCTAGGGATTGGGACCAGGGTTTTCGATATTGACGCACCGCATTGCCTAGGCGATTGCGGCCTTGCGAATGCGCAAAGACGGCCTTGGCTAGGGGGTATGCCGGGCCTCGCTTCTAGAGAGGCCGGGATGATAAGAAAACAGGCCTGCAGCGATGGGCAGAACTGAATTTCCCCGGTAAGTTTCCGTATTCGACTAGTCGGCCGGTCCGGTTGCTGCTGTGGATTGAAACGATTCAGGCCTTGACTGTTGCAGTGAAGAAACTTGCACTATGCTCTCAGCTCGGCAACAGGAAACACCCATGCGGAAGAGTAAGCCCGGAAACAGCATCTATTTCGAAATTGGCGTCTGGTACAATGAGAAAAAGAACAGTATTCACATTACTGCGAGAGACGTACACGGTTTCCATACAACCGTGCGACAGGACCCGAAACTGAAGCGCGGGCATCCAAACCTGTTCGGGAAGCTGGCTAAGCTCCTGCACGAGAAAGGCGCCCCGTCTCCAATGAAGACGCTGACCGGCGGATGACGGATTGGAAACTGCTTTCGAGAACTTTAGTCGAGTACGCGAGAATGGCGTTTCGGCGTTTTGGTTATGTTTAGCGACCTGCAATCATAATCGCTCCGGCTTTCAATCATTGTGATTTTCTGCCCGGATTGAGTGCGTCTATCGACGGGGCGAAACCCGAATTGCGCGCTAACGAACCCGGATTATTTGCAACCGGCCTGCAATCATCGGTCCGGACCCGCTTTATCTGCGAACGGGCTGTATTGGAAACGTCCCCTTGCCTGACAGCTGGTCCTGTCGGTTTGCCGAGATTGATTTTTCAGAGATTTTCTGTCTGTCTGCCGCGTCTGGAAAACATCGTACGGGTTTGTGCTTCGCTCTCGGGCTGTCAGACGGTTCTCGCATGCTCATTGGCTACGTGCGCGTCTCGGCGTCATCGCATGATTTGTTCGCTGAATTACCCTAAGGAACAGCAAAGCAGGAACATCGGGTTTCACGGGATCGATTTGGCGATCCTGCAGGCCGTTGCTCTGCCGATATTGAGCTGCTTTGCGGCCTGGCCGGCGCCGTTCCGGCTCCGATGAGCATTTGCGCCGCTGAAACCTTCTCGCCGGAGAGTGGCGGCCGCCCCGGCTTTCTGCCACGTTTCCTGGCGGCCTCGATGCCGTCCCTGGTGCGCTCGGAGATCAGCCGCCGCTCGAAGTGCGCGATGGCGCCGAAGACATGGAAGACCGGTTCGCCCGCGGCCGATGTCGTGTCGATCCGTTTCTCCAGGCTGACCAGGTGAATGCCTCGGCTCTTGAGATCCTCGACGGTCTCGAGCAACTCCTTCAGCGACCGGCCAAGGCGGTCGAGGCGGTTGACGCACAGGCTGTCGCCGGGCTGGGCATGATCGATCAGTTGGCCAGGGCCGGGCGCTTGGCGCGTTCGCCCGAGACCGCGTCCGCGAACACGCGGATGGCGCCGGCGGCGTCCTCGTTCTGCGAGGCCCACGAGAAGCTCGACGCGGCCGCCTTCAAGCGGCTGCACCGCGAAGTCCTCGCCCGGGCTCCGGCCGGAACGCCGTGGAAGGGCCACCGGGTCTTCGCCGTCGACGGCAGCAAGATCAACCTGCCGCGACCGCTGGCCGGGAGCGGCTACCGCGCGCCGAGCGAAGGCGCGCACTGCCCGCAGGGACTTGTCAGCTGCCTCTACGACGCGATCGAGCGCATCCCGGTCGACTTCGACCTGTTCGCGCATGGAAGCGAGCGCGCCGCCGCCCTGACCGATCTCGACAGCGCCGCCGAGGGCGACATCGTCGTCTACGACCGCGGCTACTATTCCCGGGAGATGATCCTGGCGCATGCCGACCGCGGACTGGAGTGCGCCTTCCGCCTCCAGCGCAACGCCTGCGCCGCCTTCATCGATTCGAGCGAAACCGACGCGACCGTCGAACTCCGCGCGCCGCGGGACGCGCCGCCGGGGCGGCGCGGGCGGAGCCTCCGGGTCCGCCTGGTCAAATACGTTGCCGCCGACACCGAGTTCCGCCTGGCCACGACGCTGCTCGACGAGCGGAAATATCCGGCCGGGGCCCTGGCGGACCTGTACCGCCGGCGCTGGGAGGTGGAGGAGTTCTACGGGGTCGCCAAGGAGCTGATCGGCGAGTTCCGGGGCCGGACCGAGCGAGGCGTCAGGCAGGAGCTCTATGCGGCCTTCACCCTGATCGCCGTCTCGCGCCTGTTCGCCAACCGATGCGAGGCCGATGTCAATCAAGGCGACGGCCACCGCCCGGACTGGCGGGCCACCTTCAGGAACGGGATGCGTCTGCTCGCCCGCGAGGTCGAGGCGATGTTCCTGGCGCACGGCGCCTTCGTCGCCGAATCGGTCGCGCGCATCATAACCGGCCTCTCCAGAGGCCTGCAGCGCGAGCGGCCGGGCAGGTCGCATCCGCGAAAATCGATGAAGCCGAGGAGCAAGTGGATGAACCGCACGAACGCCTGAATCCGAAAAGACCGGCGATGCCCCCGGATTCCCGACGAAAGAACGGAATCGGGGGCTTTTCTTATCCGAATGACAAAAATCCTTAACCGAATGCCATTGCGCCGCGACGAGGGCGGGCCGGACCTGCTGGTCCGGGCGCAGATGGACATTCCGCTCGAGCGCCTGTCGGCGCGGAACTCGGCGCGCGGCCAGTCCGCCTCGCCGAACCGGGCCGCCCGCGTCGCCTCGGCGGCGCTGCGCTGGGCGGAGGTCGACCTCGCGGTCCCGGAGAAGCGGCGCGGCGAGTTCGGAACCCGGCCGTGCCGGGTGCGGGCGGTCCACGCCTTCGAGGACCGTCCGCCCGACGGTGCCGAGCCGCTGGAGTGGATGCTGCTGACGACGCT
>MPMP01000058.1 GCA_002238565.1 Albidovulum sp. bin36 | reverse complement strand
ACGAATCCGGAAGAATGGGAGACGATGATGGGCACGCTGGCGGAAGAGTGGCTTGCCAGAGGCGAGGCCAGAGGCGAGGCCAGAGGCAGGTACGAGGGCGAGGCCAAGGGCCGCATGGAGTTGCTGCTGGAGCTTTTGGAGCGGCGCTTTGGAGAGCTTCCCTCCGACATCCGCAATCGGATTCGGGACGCCAAGGATTCGGAGATCAGGTCCTGGGCGGGAGCGGTTCTGGACGCGGCAACCCTTGACGACGTGCTCGCGTCGGGAACGCGGGAGCATTGATGCGCATCCGAGTGGCGGAATTCGGTCGGGTGAATTTCCAGGAACGGGACTAATTCCAATTCAGTAAACTATCTCGCGTCATCGGCCCGACTTGGACGCGTTGAAAGTTCCCTGGATGATTTTCACTTCAAATTTGACTAGGTCGGATGTCCCGAGCTCGCTTTCTTTTTCCTAATTGCCCCCACTCCCTACTTAAGTGAATTTTTCGCGAACATAATTTTCTATTCTGAGACATTAAGAGTATAAGAAGGAGTGCGGAACAAGCACTCTAGGAGAATCCCTAGCGAAGAGAAACCTAGTCCAGTTCCAGAAATGAATGAGCATCACAATGTTCCTAGTGGACTTCGGCACGAAGGAGAAATTCGCCGAGTCGCTGGCGAAGCTGCGATGGCTCTCGGGATTCAAATGCCCCTCCCGCGGCAGTGCGCCTAGTGCGGGCGGCAGATGTCCATTACCGCCGGAACGCTGTTCGAGCACACGAAACTTCCTCTCGCGACCTGGTTCCAAGCCACTTTCCTGATTGCGCTAGGCAAGAAGGGCATCTCGGCGATGGACCTCATGCGCAAGATCGGCGTGTCCTGCAACGCGGTCTGGCGCATGAAGAACAAGATCATGCCGACGACGATGGAGCGCGAGGACGAGAAGCCGCTCGCGGGCCTAGTCCAGGTTTAGACGACGTGTATCTCGGCGGGGTCCGGGACGGCAAACGGGGGCGCGGGGCGGACGGGAAGACGCCGTTCGTGGCGACCATGGAAACGACGGAGGATTGGCTGCCGCACAGGATCAAGCTCTTGGTGGTGGCCGGCTTCCGCCTTAAGGCGACTGAGAGCTGGTGCCGCCGGAACGTCGCCCCGGGAAGGAAGGTCTACAGCGACGGCCTGCCCTGCTTCGGCGCGGTTGCCACCGCCGGCTGCCTGCGCGCCCCGGTCGTAAACGGCGGCGGGAAGGCTTCCGTGCGCGCCAAGGAAAGGGCAAGTTCGCGCAGCGATACCTGAGCGAGTTCAACCGCCGCTACGATCTGCCGAACATGGCGTCGCGCCTCGTCTGGGCGGCGGCCCGCACGCCGCCAATCACGGAGAAGCTGCCCCGCAAAGGGACCGCCGGGCGGTTTGAAGGCTAGCGGCGCACTACAGCCGCTGAATCCGGTGCGCCTCGGCGGGACCGGCCCGCCAATTCACTCCTGAAGACCGCGAATCCGCCCGAACAATGCTCGGGCGCCGTTTCGGCGGATACGGTCTCGAAAAAGCTTTCCGTACTAGGCTATCCAGGATTTCAGGCGGGGAATCCGCGAGCGGCGCGGCCAAAATTCGGCTTACGCAGGAAAGCAATCATGTAACTTTTTGTTTATTTCATTGAAAGACAATTCCAACGGATGCGCCCCTATTTCAATTGCATTTTGCTGCGCGGCCAAATAAACTGCAAAGGCATTCAATCTAGTAGGAGAAGGGAAAAAATGAACGACCACATCAAATCAATTGCCGTCGCGTCGGCAGTCGCAGCGGCGCTGGCCGTTGGAACCGGGCCGGCAATGGCGAGCGGCGAAAAGGAAAAGTGCTTCGGCGTAAGTTTGGCAGGCGAAAACGACTGCGCGGCGGGACCTGGAACTACCTGCGCCGGAACTTCGACAGTCGACTATCAGGGCAACGCATGGACTCTCGTTCCCGCAGGAACATGCGAATCCATGGAACTCCCGGACGATCGCATGGGATCTCTAACCGAACTCGACCGCGATCTGCCGTCGACTTAATTATTTTCGAGCTTTCGCACCGCTTCCAGCGGTGCGACCTCCGTCGCCAATTTCATGTTCGATGAATTGCAGGAGCCGGGCTGTGTCCTGCCGAAAAGCCCAGGCGTTGGATTTAAGCACGTTCATTTCAATGAAATATTGAATGATTGCGGTCGCGTCGCATGGCTGGAGATTCATGCGGAAAACTACATGTCGGAGGGCGGCCGAAACATTGCCCAGCTAAAAAAGCTCCGCCAGCATTTCCCGATTTCCTGCCATGGTGTCGGCTTGTCCATAGGCGGCACGAATCCTCTTGACAAAACGCATCTGCGGCGTCTGAAAACTCTTGTCGACTGGCTTGTCCCCGCATCGTTTTCCGAGCACCTGGCATGGTCGTCTCACGACGGGCAATACTACAACGATCTTTTGCCGGTGCCCTATACGCGTGCCGCTCTCGATCGCGTTTGCGATCACATTGATGAAGTCCAGGAATTTCTCGGGCGATCGCTGCTTCTCGAAAATCCGTCCACCTACCTTGTTTTCGAAGAGAGCGAGATGAGCGAAATCGAATTCATTTCGCAGATTTCGAAACGAACTGGCTGCGGGCTCCTGCTGGATGTCAACAACGTATTCGTATCGGCGACAAATCATGAAACGGACCCATATTCGTATATAAATGAATTTCCTTTGGCTTTGGTCGGCGAAATCCATTTGGGCGGACATGCCGAAGATACGGACGATGAAGGCGCGACGCTGTTGATCGACAATCACGGCGCCGAAATCGTCGAGCCTGTTTGGGCACTTTTCGAGCACACGATCAAGCTGTCCGGCGCGCTTCCAACTTTGATCGAGTGGGACAATGACGTTCCCGAATGGAAGACTTTGGCTGCCGAGGCCCAGCGGGCGCATACCGCGATGGAAAAATTCGCTGCGTTTGCATGACCGTATGCCATAGAGATTTTGCAAGCGCGCTTCTGGATTCTAGAAAACCGGTGCCGGCCGGACTGACATTCCGCAGCGAAAAGGCGAACAAGAGATTCGCGGTCTACCGGAACAATGTAGCCGTTAGTCTAACGGACGCGCTTCAATCGCTATTCCCGGTTGTACGGAAATTGGTCGGCGACGAGTTTTTTAAAGCGATGGCCGGCGTATATCTGCGAAGGCATCCTCCCGCATCTCCGCTTCTTGCCGAATTCGGCATCCATATGCCGGCTTTCCTAGGGGGATTCGAACCCGTCGCTCGACTTCCATATCTGCCGGATGTCGCAAAGCTGGAAATTTTGATCAGGGAGTCGTTCCATTCCAAGGACTCGGTGCCGATTTCCAATGCGTACCTCGCCTCGCTCGAGCCGGCGGAACTCCTGCGAGCGCGGCTTGGCATTGCTCCGTCTGCGAGACTGCTGAGATCCCGTTACCCTGCATTCGGTATATGGCATGCGAACGCTGCGGGCGGAAGCCAGCCGAAAAACCGTCCTGAAAACGTTCTCGTGGCTAGAAGGGAATTCGACCCTAAGCCATGGCATTTGCCCGGCGGCGCATATGAATTTATTGATTCGCTGGCCAAAGGATCATGCATTTCTGAAGCGGCGGACCAAGCGGCGGCGATGCAATCGGAATTCAGACTCGACCAGGCGCTGGCAATCTTGCTAAAGTCGGGGGCTGCAATAGAAATCAAATCTCAGTTCGACTGATCCAAAAAAGAGATAACGCAATGCGATTCATAAACCTCCTTGTAAATTGGAAATTTCCGGCACAGGTCGACGATTGGATTTCGCCTACATTGGCAAGGCTGCTATTTGCGGGCATACTTCTCGTCTATTATTGGAATTCCGCCGTGACTAAACTTGGAGACGGCATATTCGGGATTTTTTCTCCCTCGGCCGGCGCTTACGCCCAGATGTTTCCGGAAGCGGCCGCTGCCGTCAGTTACGACACGTCGCAACTCGGAATTGTCTACTGGTTTATCGCCGTCGCGGGAATGTATGCGGAATTTATTCTTCCTTTGCTGATTCTGATCGGGTTGTTCTCGCGGCTCGCCGCATTGGGAATGATAGGGTTCATAATTGTTCAAACTTATGTGGATCTAGTCGGGCACGGGCTTGACAGCAAGAGCGTAGGCGCATGGTTTGACAGGTTACCGGACGCAACAATTTGGGATCAACGCATGCTTTGGGTATTCCTTCTGATTACGATTATCATTAAGGGCGCAGGACCCTTGTCCCTCGACCAAATCCTGTCCAATCGCTTGGCGTTCAAGAATTAGGCAAGTCGCCGAACCAAAAATAGGCGCGGATCGAATTTCGTGATCGGGCATCTGCTCGCCGCTGGAAAAAGTCCGGGATTCGGTTCTTCAACTTGAAGCATCGAATCGACATCGTGCCATCTACGCGCAAACGAAAATCGATCCGCATCCATCAAAAATTTCAAGTGGCGGCAAATAACTTTCTCGATATTGGCATACTCAAGGCCCGTCGCCCGACTTCGAACCGGCCTTCAATCCTTCAGGATAGCATGTTCGAATTCCAACCATTCTCGGCGCGTCATTCCAGATGATTCCATCGTGACTTTCTCGCCCTTTAGGAGGCGCCTAACGCAATTTACGCCGACGGCCGAAAGTTCGAATCCGTTCACCCTGTAGTCGGAAAAAGCCTGCCAGGCCACCGGCACCCAGTCGGCTAGGATTGCGGCCATCACGTCGGCGTAGGCTCTAATTTCGTATTGCGAGTGCTTGTCGCCTCGGAGCGCCACGAAGTGGAAAAGATTGTGGAGGTCCGTTTTCCAGTACCACTGCGTGTATATGCTAACCGGCAAATTGATTCGCGCCAATTCCCTGGACAGGCCGCGCTTTTCTTCGTTGGACGAAAGCATGAATTCGTAGCTGCTGTAGGCTTTCAGACTATCCGATTTCAAGATTCTCAGGACTTCGTCTGCCTCGCCTCCCTCGATCACCTCGCCCCGCCCCTGCTGGTTCGTATTCGACTGGGCCGCCAGATGTTCCGGAGAGGGGACATAGAATTCGCGATCCAGCACCGAATAGCGAGCCGAATATTCGTTAACATTGGCTGTACGATGGCGAATCCATTGCCGAGCCACGAATATCGGCAATTTGACGTGGAATTTGACTTCGCACATTTCAAACGGCGTCGTATGCCGATGCCGCATGAGGTATCGAATTAGCCCTGCATCCCCTCGCGTTCGCTTCGTACTAGTGCCATAGGACACTCGTGCCGCCTGCACGATGGCAGCATCGTCGCCCATGTAGTCGACGACGCGAACAAATCCGTGGTCCAGCACCCTTTTCGGATGATGCAGGTGCCTTTCCATTCCTTCGCTCACGACGCGCGCCGTGGCCGTAGACGGGTGAGTTTGCACGTCCGCTACCTGCTCTTGCTCAGGACTTCCGTTCATTTGAATGTTCCGCCTGGAATGCAGCTTTCACGTCTAACTTTCATTCTATTTCCCGAATTGCAATGAGTATGGAATAGTCGCGAGCGGCCTAAGGAAATGGAATCTGCGAGATCGCCCGGCGATTCAATGGAATTCGTCGGCTGAGGCAAATTTCAAAAATTTTAAACTGGATATCGAATAGATTTTCCTCCGCTGCTTCCGCCCGGAATTGCGTAGCCGCCAAAATTTCTTCCTTCTCAAGCTCGACGCCCTTTCTCGGACATCGGCTCCGACCAATCATTTCAACATGCCGGCACTTGCGCTCGACAAACGTTTTCAGAAAAAATTTTGGTTCTTGCGCAGGGCCAAGAAACCTGATTCTATTGAATCACGTTTAGCCGCGGCCCGCTCGCACGCCGAATCGGATAAAATCGCTGCCGGCAAAATTACTGTTCGCTATTTCACTTGAAAGGAAAGCTACGTGGCATTGAAATACCTCCATACGATGGTAAGGGTGCTCGATTTAGAAAAATCAATCGAATTCTATAGGTTGCTTGGGCTTAAGGAAACGCGACGGGTGAACAACGACGGCGGTCGGTTTACGCTTGTTTTCCTCGCGCCTCCCGACCAGCCCGAATGCCCAATTGAACTCACCTTCAATTGGGACGGCGACGAAGGCTTGCCGGCCGATAGCCGGCATTTTGGCCATTTGGCGTATTCGGTACCGAACATATACGAAACATGCCAGCAATTGATGGACAGCGGCATCACAATCAATCGACCGCCAAGAGACGGTCACATGGCTTTCGTTCGATCGCCGGACAACATTTCCATTGAACTTCTTCAAAGCGGTGAATCGCTTGAACCAAGGGAGCCATGGGCGAGCATGGGGAATACCGGAAGCTGGTAGAAGCAGCGGCGCAGCAAACCCGCCAAGTTGCCGCTTTGCCACACGGCGAGCGCATGCCGGCGCAGTTATTGACTATCGGTGAAATCCGGACTACATTGCAAGTGCTTCTTCTGAAGCTATGGCGATAAACGCGCGCGAAATAAACGGACCGGACCCGGGGGCGGTACCCGGCGGCTCCACCATTGATTGCTTCTGCTAGCTCATGGGGCCGAAACAGGATCGACGGACGCGTAAAGGTGTTAGCTTTCGCCCGGTGGGGTACCGCCGTACCGGTCCAAACTGCACAATTGCCAACGACAATCGTGCTCCGGTAGCCCTCGCCGCGTAAGCGGTGCGGTCAACTGGACCTTAAGCCCAGAGCAATAAGCTCGTTCTGGCGGGGCCCGCAGGCGCCTGGCAACAGAAGCCTGCACCTCCCCCGCAGCCCTCTCTTCGCCTTAAAATCTTGACAATTGTCGGCGTCGGCGGGAAACAACCCCCGCAAGCTTTAAAATTCGCGGGTTGGAAATGAACAAGATCAATTATGTGGAATTGCTGAACCGCGCCATGCAGCATTTGATCGCGAGCGCATTGCGACATGTTGCCGAGCACGGGCTTCCCGGAGAAAGCTATTTCGTCATCAATTTCTCCACAGACCACCCGGAGGTCGAATTGGCGGAGCATCTGCGAAAGCAGCATCCGAAACAAATGACGATAATTCTGCAATACTGGTACAAGGACCTGGAAGTCGGCGAAAACGGGTTTCGCGTAACTCTAAGCTTTCAAGACATTCCTCAATCGGTTTTTGTCCCCTACCACGCAATAATCTCCTTCCTTGATCCCGGAGCGAAATTCGGCCTGCAGTGCCAGGTCGCAACCGAGGATTCGGAAATCGCCGCGGACGGTGATTCGCCGCCCGATTCGATGCCGAAGTCGGCCGGCGGCGGAAACGGGGACGATGCGGGAGAGTCGGCGGAAATTGTCAGCCTCGACAATTTTCGAAAAAACTAACGGCGAATTTTTCCGTACGTCAAGAATCAACCACGAGTCGGCCCCCTGCCGTTCGCAAACCGGCAATCAATTCGGAGCAGGCATTGAGCAAGCGGAATGAACATCGATTTCAATCGCCGGACGGCGGCGAACTGGCCGTGAAATCGCGCCGAGAAGCAAAACGGAGCCAACATGAAACGCATTGAAACCGATAGTTTCGGACCTCTCGAAGTCCCCGCCGAGCATTACTGGGGAGCGCAGACGCAGCGCTCGCTGCAAAATTTTAGAATCGGCTGGGAGCGCCAGCCGGCCTCGATCGTCAGCGCTCTCGGCATCATCAAGAAAGCTTGCGCGCAGGCAAACTGCGAATTCGGGCTAATCGACGAATCGATCTGCGATGCGATCGTCCAGGCCGCCGACGAAGTCATCGACGGCAAGCGAGACTCGGAATTCCCGCTTGTCGTTTGGCAGACCGGTTCGGGAACCCAGACAAACATGAACGCGAACGAAGTCATCGCGAACCGAGCCATCGAAATCCTAGGCGGCCGAATCGGCTCGAAGTCGCCGGTCCATCCCAACGACCATGTCAACAAGAGCCAATCTTCAAACGATACGTTTCCGACCGCCATGCATATCGCGACGGTAATGTCCGCAACTCGCGACCTTGTTCCCGCGCTCGGCGGCCTGCACGAATCGCTTGGCCGGAAAGTCAAGGAATTCGACGGCATCATAAAAATCGGTCGAACGCACACGCAGGACGCTACGCCGCTGACGCTTTCGCAGGAGTTTTCGGGCTATGCTCGCCAAGTGCAATTGTCGATTTCTAGAATCGTCGGGGCAATGGACAACCTCCGCGAGCTCGCGCAGGGCGGAACCGCCGTTGGAACGGGATTGAATACGCGCGAAGGGTGGGCCGAGCGCGTTGCCGAGCTGATTTCGCTATCAACCGGCAGTTCGTTTAGAACGGCTGAAAACAAATTCGAGGCCCTGGCTTCGCACGACGCCATGGTCGAGATGTCGGGCGCATTGCGGTCGACAGCCGCCTCATTGTTTAAAATCGCCAACGACATCAGGTTTCTCGGCTCCGGGCCGCGCTGCGGATTCGGAGAATTGCTGCTTCCGGAAAACGAGCCGGGGTCGTCGATAATGCCGGGAAAAGTCAATCCGACGCAGACCGAAGCTCTTACGCAAGTTTGCGCCCATGTCATGGGCAACGATGCCGCCGTCGGATTCGCCGGCAGCCAGGGGCATTTCGAACTCAACGTCTTCAAGCCGATGATCTCCTACAACGTCCTGCAGTCGATTCAGCTTCTCGCGGACGCGTCGGCGGCGTTCACTAAAAATTGCGTGGACGGAATTCAGGCGGATCGAAAGCGGATAGACCAGCTCCTGCGGCAATCATTGATGCTGGTTACCGCGCTTGCTCCGGAAATCGGATACGATAACGCAACGGCCGTGGCAAAAGCCGCGCACAAGAACGGGACGACTCTCCGCGAGGAAGCCGTAAGGCTCGGGTTCGTCGACGAGCAAACCTTCGACAAGGTCGTGCGCCCGGAAAGAATGATCGCACCCGGTCCGAAGTAGCCCGACCAAGAAATCGGCGGCATGAATCAAACGCGCGACGGAGCATTCGGCAGTGTCGCGACTGATTAAAAAATCCGTGACATTGCGCGGGCACAGGACGAGTATCGCCCTTGAAAAGGAATTCTGGGCGGCGATCGCAGCAATTGCTCGTCTAGAAAATCGAGGGCTCCGCGAAGTCATCAGCGAAATCGACGAATCCCGTGAAAAGGATTCGTCGCTGGCCAGCGCGATTCGCCTCCGGGCGCTGGCGTTCTACTCGAAAGGCAATCGCCTGTGAACGGCGCCGAGTTCGCGGGAAAGCAATGATTTAGGCTTTTCCATCGATTCGGGTCAGCCCACCAGCGCTAGAAACGGCAGCTTATCCAGTAGCCAAAAGGAGATATCCGAAAAGTTGCCGGTCAAGAGCAGCAAGCCGACGAGCGAAAGCAGAACGCCGATTCCGATTTCTATTTTTCGAAGATAGGGCTTGATACTGTTCATGACCCGCATTGAGCGACTTATGAACAGCGCGGCCAATATGAACGGTATGCCGAGTCCTAGAGCGTAGACGCCGAGCAAAAGAGTTCCGCGAGCTATCGATGATTCCTGCGCAGCCAATGATAGGATCGCGCCGAGCTGGGGGCCGATGCACGGAACCCAGCCGAATGCGAACGCCAGGCCGAGCAGGAAAGATCCGATCAAGCCGCCGCCGCTCCCGAAGCTGAATCTCGCCTCGCGGTCGAGAAACGGAATTCGAAAGATACCTATAAAATGAAATCCGAAGACCAATATGATTGCTCCGGAGATCTGGCCGAACGTCGTTTGATATTCAAGGAAGAAAAGTCCGAAAGACGATGCGGTGAATCCAAGCAGAAGGAAAACCGTTGACAGCCCCGCCACGAAAAATGATGCCGACAGAACCGCTTTGCCTCGAGAATTGCCCTGAGAAAGGTCCGAAAACGAAATTCCGCTCATATAGGCCAGGTAGGGCGGAACGATCGGGAGCACGCAGGGCGAAATAAAGCTAAATGCCCCCGCCATAAGAGCGATAAGAATCGCGGGCAGAAGCGTCGCGTCCAGTAGGTCGATTCCAAGCATGCTTGCTTTCCAAATTCCTGCCTGCCACATATTCGAAAACGAAAGCGAATCGAACCTTCAATCATCACAATTTCGTGGGATTCAAATGCAGAAGCGTGAAATCGCGCAGAGACTCGATGCAACGGGACTATTGTGCCCGCTGCCGGTGCTTAAAATTCGAAAGAGGCTGACTCACCTAAATCCAGGAGAGCTCCTGGAAGTAATGACCGACGATGCCGCCGCCCTCGTCGACGTTCCGCATTTTTGCAATGAAAACGAGCATACGGTTGTGAGCCAGAGAGACGAAGGCGACAGCATGGTTTTCCTGATTAGGAAAGGTAAAAGCTAGGGCCTTCTTCCGAAGCCGAAATCATTCCGCCGCAATTTTCGATTCAACCGAGCTATTCGACCGAAGCCGTTCGAACAAATCCATTCGCATCCGTTCAGCGGCGATTCTGTTTTTCTCCTTTACGATGCCGAATCCGCGGACGGCCAAGGGCAGTTCAGCCAGCTCAATCGCGGCTTCGGGATCCATCGAGTCGGCCGACGCAATGACTTCGAGCATGTCGGCTTCGTACTGCGCGAGCAAGTCCCGTTCCTTTCGCCGTTCGTCGGTATGTCGGAACGGGTCCGCCCAAGTATTGCGCAGCCACTTCATGGAAGCGAGAAGGCGGAACAAGTGAATCGTCCATGGCGCGAATTCGATCTTGCCGGGCCGGCCGCCGACTCCCTTCCTTGCGAATATCGGCGGCGCAAGATGGTAGACAATCGAGAAATCGCCGGAAAATTCTCGCCGGGCCTTGTCTTCCGTCTTCAAAAGAAGCCTCGCGACTTCATACTCGTCCTTTACGGCCAGGAGCTTGTGGTAGCCTTTAGCAATCGCTTCGCGAAGCCGCGGATCTTTAGCGCGGTTTACGAACTGGAGGTACTTTCGGCGATAGGCCTCGCCTCCGTACTCCTCCAGGTGATTCGCGCGAATCTCGACCGCGTCGGCCTGATCGCGTTCGTCGCGATACTCCGGATTCAAATCGGCGGCGCGTTCAGGATGGAGCAAAGCCCAGCGCCCGTATGCGAATGCCCTAGCATTCCGTTTCGCAGATGCGCCGTTCAGCTCGATCGCCCGCTTTATCGCTTCGCCCGACAGAGGAACCAGCCCCCGCTGCCATGCCGCGCCGAGCATCAGCATATTGGAATATATAGAATCGCCGAGCATCGCCTTGCTAAGACCGGTAGCATCAAGCAGATCAACGCCCGTTTCTCCAATTCTTGCGGCGATCGCCTGTTTCAATCCTTCCGCGGGCAGCTGAAAATCAATGCTCCGCGTAAAATCGCCAGTTATCGTTTCATAGCTGTTGACGACTGCCGCGGAGCGGCCTTGCTTGACAAGGCGCAAGGTATCCAAGCTCCCGGCAACGACGAGATCGCCGCCGATTAGCAAATCGGCTTCGCCGTCCGAGATGCGAATTGCCGATATGTCCTCCGGTCGATCAGCGAATCGGCAGTGAACATTTACCGCTCCTCCCTTTTGGGCAAGGCCGGCCATCTCCAGCATGCCGACACCCTTTCCATCTAGATGCGCCGCCATCGCCAGGATCGCTCCGATAGTTACGACGCCGGTTCCGCCAATTCCCGAAACAACGACATTGTACGATTTGTCGATTGCGGGAAGAATCGGTTCCGGAAGGTCGGGCAGATCGATTTCCGATTTCGGTTCCTTGCGAACGACCGCGCCCCGAAGCGTTGCGAATGAAGGGCAAAATCCATTGAGACAACTGAAATCCTTGTTGCAGCTCGACTGGTCGATCGATCTCTTTCTGCCGAAAGGAGTTTCCACCGGCACGATGGAAACGCAATTCGACTGCACGCCGCAATCGCCGCAGCCCTCGCAGATTTCGTCGTTGATGAACACTCTCTTGTCGGGATCCGGGAATTTCCCGCGCTTCCGGCGGCGACGCTTTTCGGCTGCGCAAGTCTGAACGAAGACAATCGCGCTCACGCCCTCGATCTGGCTCATGCGCGACTGCACCCGGTTTAGATCGCGCCTTTCGGCGAATTCAATACCGTCCGGAAACCGCGAGCGATCGGGCTTCTCCTTTTCGTCGTATACGACTGCGACATCGCTCACGCCCATGGCGCGAAGCTCTCGGGCGACCTGCGCGGGATCGAGGTCGCCGTCGTTTTTTTGGCCGCCAGTCATGGCAACGGCATCGTTGAACAATATCTTGTAGGTTATGCTGACGCCGGCCATTAACGCAGCCCGAATCGCCAGCACGCCTGAATGGTTGTAAGTTCCGTCGCCCAAATTCTGGAACACGTGCTTCCGCTTCGAAAAAGGCGCTTCGCCTATCCAATTCGCGCCCTCGCCGCCCATGTGGGTGAATCCGACGGTTTCGCGGTCCATCCACTGAACCATGTAATGGCAGCCTATGCCTGCATAGGCTCTTGCGCCGTCGGGAATAATCGTCGACGTGTTGTGCGGGCATCCCGAGCAAAAGTACGGCAGGCGTTCGGCGACGCCCTTCCAGTTGCTTCTGCTTGCGGCTTCCTGAAGCAGTCCGATCCTAGACTTGATCGATTCGGTAATTCTGCCTTCCCCGGCCAGGATGCCGCCGATGGCCATCGCGATATGAGCGGAGTCGAGCGCGAATTTTACCGGGAACAATTCGCGGCCGCGATCGTCTTTCCAACCGTAAACTCTGCGGCCGCGGCGGTCGTTGAAGATGGCTTCCTTGACTTGAACCTCGATAAGCTTGCGCTTTTCTTCGACAACGACGATCAAATCCAGGCGATCCGCCCATTCCAGAAATCCTCGGGTTTCGAATGGCCAGACCATCCCCACCTTGTATCCGGTCAATCCGAGGCTCTCCGCGTCCGTTTCGCGAATTCCAAGCATTTCCAGAGCATGCATGAGATCCAGCCAGTTCTTGCCGGCCGCGACAAATCCAATCTTTGCTCCCGGCTTCCCGAACATGCGCCGATCAATTCGATTCGCTCGGCAAAATTCTTCGGCGGCGACACGCTTATGATCTATCGCCCGCGCCTCCCTCTCTCGGGGAGTATCGGATATTCTGATGTTCAGCCCTCCCGGAGGGAGTTCGAATTCGGGAGCCACCAGTTTCACGCGATCCAGGCTTCCATCGACGACGGCGGTCGTTTCGATAGTGTCCTTCATGCACTTCATGCCGACCCAGTTTCCTGAAAAGCGGGACAACGCGTATCCGATCAGGCCGAAGTCCAGGATTTCCTGCACGCCGGACGGCGAAAGAATCGGGATATACGCATCGACGAGCGTCCACTCCGACTGATGAAGAGTCGTAGAGCTTTCGCCGGCATGATCGTCGCCCAAGGCCATCAAGACGCCGCCGCGAGACGACGTGCCCGCCATATTGGCATGCCTCAGGGCATCGCCCGATCTATCTACGCCGGGTCCTTTGCCGTACCAAAGACCGAAGACGCCGTCGAATCTTCCCTCGCCGCGCAGTTCGGCCTGCTGGGTTCCCCACAATGCGGTCGCGGCGAGATCTTCGTTGAGCCCCGCTTGGAATTTTATGCCGGCGGTTTCCAGAAGAGGCCGGGCGCGAGTCATTTGAAAGTCTACCGCGCCAAGTGGCGAGCCTCTGTATCCCGTTACATACCCGGCCGTATTCCATCCCGCCGCCGCATCCCTAGCCTTTTGCGCCAGGACCATGCGTACGAGCGCCTGCGTTCCGCTTAGCAGCACAGGCGACTTCGACACGTCGAATTTGTCGTCCAGCGAAATGTTTTGACGCGGGTTTGCCAAGCCGCTTTCCAATAGATGCCCCTTTCCGGTCCCCGCATTCAAAAAGGCGAACCGGAACTTTCAAGTCAACCTTTTCTTGAAAAAGCCGAGTCGCGAAAATTAGATTCCCGGACCAAAAAATTCAAAATCCCCAGACCTCGGCGATTCCCTTCGAATTAGCTGCGCGGCCGGCTCGATTTTCGCAAAAGCCAGCCGTTTCGCATGATTCAAACTGCGAGAGCCGAATTACCGGCACTTTCCTACTATATTGACTGATTTAGCGCAAAAGTTAGAATCTCCTATCGTAGATCAGGATTTTTGCGCGGCGAGGCAATTCTAAACTCTAAACTGCGCGCATCGGGCGGAGCCAATGGACTGGGACAAACTTAGAATTTTTCACGCCGTCGCCGCCGCGGGAAACTTGACCCGCGCCGGTCTGAAACTGAATACCAGCCAATCAGCCGTCAGCCGCCAGATACAGTCGCTTGAAAATTCTCTCGGAACAAAGCTCTTCCACCGGCATGCGCGAGGCTTGCTTCTGACGGAACAGGGCGAACTGCTGTTCGACGCAACCTCCGCCATGTCGACGCGCATCGATTTTGCCGCCGCTAGAATCCGGGATTCCGAAGAAAAGGCATTCGGCGTGCTCCGCGTTACGACCACGATAGGCTTCGGCACGCTCTGGCTGTCGCCGCGCATCGCCGACTTCTACAAGCTGCACCCCGGGCTGAACATCGAACTGATGCTGGAAGAGCGCGTACTCGACCTTCCGATGCGCGAGGCGGATGTCGCGATTCGCATGAAGGAGCCGTCTCAAGCGGATCTCATTCGCCGCAAGCTAATGTCGGTGCATTTGCGGTTCTATGCCACCCGGAAGTACCTGGACGAGCGCGGCACTCCCGAAAACCTGAACGAATTGAGAAGCCACACGATAATCTGCCAGAGTACGAAAAGTTCGCAGGTTACCGAGGGCAAGGCGCTGATTCGCAATCTGTTCGCCGGCGAAGTCTTGTCGCATTTGACGGTCAACAACTACTACGGCGTGCTCCAGGCGGTCCTGCACGACCTGGGAATCGGACTGCTTCCA
Organism: Albidovulum sp. bin36; assembly: GCA_002238565.1. GTDB lineage: Bacteria > Pseudomonadota > Alphaproteobacteria > Rhodobacterales > Rhodobacteraceae > JAPPFL01. Next base: position 18,460 of record MPMP01000058.1, on the reverse strand, counting down.
GACTATCTGACGGAGCATTTTCCCGCTCTTGTGCGCGTCCTGCCGAAAACCGAGTCGGGTCCCGTGCCCGTATTCCTAGCCTTTCCCGAAGAATTGCGGCATTCCAGACGCGTCCAGGCCTTCCGCGACTTCGTCGTGGAGGAAGTCGCAAGCTACCGCCGCAGCCGCCGAATCGTCCGCGCCTAGCCATCCTACTCCGCCGCGGCGAAGCGGATGCGCGGACCTGCAGCGAAATTCACGGAAAGGCGGCCCATCGTCATTGATTTCAGGCGAGCTAGATACTATCTGTCACACTATCGCCGGGGAGAACCGCATGGCTATGCAAGCATCGGAAATCGAGAAGCTGATTCGAGAAGCATTTCCCCATGCGAATGTTCAGATCACGGATCTGGCTGGCGACGGCAATCACTACGCCGCCGAAGTCATCGACGAATCGTTTCGCGGCATGAACAGGGTTCAGCAGCAGCGCGCCGTTTATTCCGCGCTGAAAGGAAAAATGAGTGGATCCAATGCAGAACTGCACGCATTGGCGCTAACGACGAAATCTCCGGAGTAGGCAATGAACGAAACAACCCGCGAAAGCATTAAAAACACAGTAGAATCGAACGATGTCGTGCTCTTTATGAAGGGAACGGAATCCATGCCGCAATGCGGTTTTTCCGCGCGCGTCGCCGGTGTTCTTAAATTCCTCAATGTGGCGTTTAAGGATGTCAATGTTCTTGCCGACGAAAGCGTTCGCCAGGGAATAAAGGACTATTCCGACTGGCCGACGATACCTCAGCTCTACGTTAAGGGCGAATTCGTAGGCGGATGCGACATTATTACGGAAATGGCGCTATCAGGCGAACTCGACGAACTCTTCGAAAATAAATTCATTGAGTTCGACAAGCAGGCCGCCGACAAAATCCGCGAATCAAACGCCTGAACCTGCGTAGCGCTCGGTAAAATCAGCGGCTGCTATTCGGCGCGAGTGCAAGCTCCAGCCGATCCGCCAATTCCTCGGCCCTTTCGGCGAAGGCTTCAAGTGCTTCGGAAATAGGCAAATCGTCGGAACGCGATTTGTAATCTTCGGCGACTTTTTCCATATTGGCTAGGATTTCCTTGACTTGCGCCATCTCGGATTCCAGTCCGATTAATTTGTCGGCTAAAATTATCGCCGACATAAAGTGAAGCTGCTGCAAGGACGAATTGGGATTTTTAACTCTGATGGCGGCAATTTCATGGTCCAAGTATTCGGAAGCAGCCTTCGTAGCCGCGATCTCATGCTCGTCGCAGATTAGGTTATAGTCGCGCCCGCCGACCTGTACCGCGATTTCAGGCATCTGTCTCGTCCCCGATCAGAGGCTCCAAGTCCTTGATTATCGAATCGAGAATTTTGATTTCGGATGCTCTTTCCTCTTTGACGGCCTCGATTTCCGCCGATAGAGCATCTTCCCTCAACTTCGACGCTTTAGCCAAAATCGCTTTCTCGCTCTTGCACTGTTCGAAAATCGCCATCAGGCTATCGACTTCCGACTTCGATCTAAGGAGATCGTTTTCGGCGAGTTTTAGCTTTTCCCTTATGGCATTCGTTTCTTCATTCAAGCGATTCAATTCCGCATTCCGCGCGGCTTCCAAAGCTGCCGCCGAATCGTCCGGTTTCATCCCGCCATCTCGTTGCGGGGCCAGGGCTGCGGCGCCTTTCTCCAAGGCAAAGTCTATTCGGTCGAGCGCATGGTTGATTCGCGCTGCACACTCAAGGACTTTCCTGTCCATGTGAATTCATTCTCTTTTTCTTCCAAGCGGACCATGCAGGCCGTCTTCCGCTCGCGCGCCATGACGCGATTCGAAACATTTAACGACCAGCCATAATTCCGCCGCCCCTTTCCGGCAATCGCTGCCATCGCGCGGAATGCGCGATAGTCTCAATTTTTTTTCCGATTATCAAGTGTCGGCGTTTTGCGAATACGAAATCTTCACGAGGTCCCGGACTGCGCCGCAAAGGTGCGGAGGCGGTCGGGATCATGCGCCGCCTCGATCCGGCGGTTCCCGCGCAACTTGAAATTTCTTGAAATTCGACTATTAGACAGCGTTCGCCTAGTCTAAGATTTCCTGGCGCCTGCGTCATTCATCAACGCTAGGCCCGATGCAAGGGACGTTTCAAATGCAGATCGATGAACTTAAATCCAGGCATCCCGAGCACTGGAAACTGGCGGCAGCGATTCGCGCATTGTCCATGGATGCGGTGCAAGCTGCGAACTCCGGCCACCCGGGGATGCCGATGGGCATGGCCGACGTAGCGACTGTACTGTTCAGAAACCATTTGAAATTTGATTCGCAGGCGCCCGAATGGCCGGATCGCGACCGGTTCATTCTTTCGGCGGGGCACGGCTCAATGCTCCTTTATTCGCTGTTGCACCTTACGGGCTACCGCAGCATGCCCATGAACGAGATTGAAAACTTTCGCCAGCTAGGATCTCGCACGGCCGGCCATCCGGAATTCGAGTGCGCCTCGGGCATCGAGACAACTACCGGGCCCCTCGCGCAAGGCCTTGGAAACGCCGTTGGGTTCGCGATTGCGGAAGAGTCCCTGCAAAAAAGATTCGGATCTCGCGTCGTTAGCCACTCGACCTACGCAATCGCGGGAGACGGCTGCTTAATGGAAGGATTAAGCCATGAAGCGATCAGCCTCGCGGGCAGGCTCGAGCTGTCGCGACTGATCGTCCTATGGGACGACAACGGGATTTCTATCGACGGCAGCGTCGAACTAGCCGACAGAACCGACCAGGCCGCGCGCTTCCAGGCGTGCGGCTGGAATGTTTTGGAATGCGACGGCCACGACCCGGAGGCAATCGATATTTGCCTAAGCAAGGCTCGGCGAAGCCGAAGGCCGACGCTGCTGGCTTGCAAGACTCGAATCGGATTCGGCTCGCCGTCCAAGGAAGGCACCGCCGCGTCGCACGGGTCGCCCCTGGGAGCCGACGAAATCGAAAAAGTGCGCGAAGCCTATGGCTGGGACTTTCCGCCCTTCGCGATCCCCGACGACATAGCGGCCGCATGGAAGCAAATCGGGCTTCGGGGAGGCGAAGCGCGCCGGCAATGGAATCAACGCATTGAAGAATTGCCTAGTCGGAAGCGACAGCTCTTTGAAAGGATGATGTCCGGCGACGCTCCGCCAAGGCTGTCGAACGTGATCCGAAAACTCAAGAAAGAAATCTCTGAGGAGCGACCTAAATTGGCGACCCGAAAATCGTCGGAAATGGTTCTGGCGGCCGTCAATCCCGTGGTACCGGAAACAATCGGCGGCTCGGCCGATCTCACAGGATCGAACAATACCAAGACGCCCGGCCTTGGAATCTTCTCGCCCGAAAACAGGCAGGGGCGCTATATGCATTTCGGCGTCAGGGAGCACGCCATGGCCGCGGCAATGAACGGCATGGCGCTTCACGGAGGCGTGCGCCCGTATGGCGGCACTTTTCTGTGCTTTGCCGACTATGCGCGGCCTTCCATTCGGCTTTCGGCCATGATGGGCATTCCCGTTGTCTATGTTATGACGCACGATTCCATCGGACTTGGCGAGGACGGGCCTACGCACCAGCCGGTCGAGCATTTGGCCATGCTTCGCGCGACACCCGGCCTGGACGTTTATCGGCCCTGCGATACCGTCGAGACGGCGGAATCCTGGGAATTGGCCCTGACGTCGAGAAACTCCCCTTCCGTTCTGGCGTTGACCAGGCAAGGTCTTCCAACGCTGCGGACAAGCTACAAGCATCGCAATCTCGTATCGCTAGGCGCCTATGTAATTGCGCCTGAATCGGCGAGAAGGCAGGTTGTTCTCCTGGCAACCGGATCGGAGGTATCCGTTGCGATGAATGCTCGTTCGATTCTGGAAGCCGAGAAGATCGGCACCCGGGTGGTTTCCATGCCGTGCCTGGAAAAATTCGAACTCCAGGAAGAGGGATATAGGAGGCGGATTCTGCCCCAGGGAGCGGTCCGCATCGCGGTCGAGGCATCGGCTAGGACCGGATGGGACAGATGGCTTTGCGGCGAGCGCGGCTTGGATAGGAAAGCTGGATTTGTCGGCATGGAGTCCTTCGGAGCGTCGGCCCCGGGAGGTGACCTTTTCAAAAAATTCGGGATCACCGCCGAAGCAGTCGCAGAGAAGGCCAAATCCCTGCTCTAGCGCGCAGGTCAATCAAAACGAATGAATAATATGGATTCTCGTCCCGAAGCATTCGAGAAGGAGCGCGGCGGGCTTTGCGAGTGGACCGGCTTTTGTCGGCGTAAAGTCGCCATCTTCAATATTGACGGCAAATTCAGCTTCGGGCGCCGAAGGCCTTCCAAAAAGACTAGGCGAAACATGTTGCAATGGCGGGTTCGTTCGCCCGCGGCGTAGCGCGGGCGGCCCGAGAATCAGATTAATTCAGCAGGAGTCGATAAATGGCAATAGATTTAGCGATTAACGGATTTGGCCGGATCGGCCGCAATGTACTGCGCGCGATCTTCGAAAGCGGGCGAAAAGACGTTAGGGTCGTCGCCATCAACGACTTGGGCTCCGTGGGCGCGATGGCGCACCTTCTGAAATACGACACGGTGCATGGCCGGTTTCCGAACAGGATTGAATCCGGGGATGGCTTCATCGATGCCGGTTCGGGGCCGATTAGGATCACTGCGATTCGGGACCCGGCAGAACTGCCCTGGTCCGATATCGACATTGCGCTGGAATGCACCGGACTTTTCACCAGCCGCGACAAGGCCGCCGCCCACCTTGAAAACGGTTCGGGAAAGGTGCTGGTTTCCGCACCCGCCTCCGGGAGCGACAAGACGATTGTTTTTGGCGTCAATCATAAATCTTTGACACGCCGCGACCGAATCGTCTCCAACGCCTCCTGCACCACGAACTGCCTATCGCCGGTTGCCAAGGTGCTAAACGATGCAATCGGCATCGAGAGCGGATTCATGACGACGATTCATAGCTACACGGGCGACCAGCCCGTTCTCGACGCCATGCACAAGGACATGTACAGATCGCGCGCGGCGGCGATGTCGATGATCCCGACATCGACCGGCGCGGCTAGAGCCGTAGGGCTCGTGCTTCCGGAATTGAACGGAAAGCTCGACGGCATCGCGATACGCGTGCCGACTCCCAATGTATCAGTCGTAGACCTGTCGTTCGTATCCGCTCGAGAGACTTCGCCGGAAGAAATCAACGCCGTGATCGTAAAAGCGGCAAATGGACCGATGAGAGGCGTTCTAGGCTACACCGACGAACCGCTTGTTTCGTCGGACTTCAACCACGATCCGCATTCCTCTGTATTTCACCTTGATCAGACCAAAGTCGTCAACGGCAGCCTATGCAGAATTCTAACCTGGTACGACAACGAATGGGGCTTCTCCAACCGCATGGCGGACGTAGCCGCAGCCATGGGAAAATTGTCTTGAGGAGCGATTCGCGGCAACCGGCCGGCGGCGCATAGCTAGACCTGGACAATCGAACCGTGAGGTGGAAGACTCTCGAGGATTTTCCTCTTGCGGGCCGGCGCGTCCTGGTTCGCGTCGATATAAATGTGCCATTTCAAAACGGAAAGGTATCGGACTCCACCCGGATAGACAGGATTTCGCCGACCGTTGCAAAGATTCGCGGCAAGGGCGGTCGCGTCGTGCTTATGGCTCATCTCGGGCGACCGAAGGGCCGTCCATCGCCTGAGTTCTCCCTGACGAATCTCATTCCCGAGCTTAGCAATTCGCTCGGCTGCGAAGTAGGCATTATTGAAGGGATTGAGGACGCGGATGCGCCCGAACGCGCTGCCGAAGTCGCCGGCAACGGCGTGGCGCTGCTCGAGAACACCAGGTTTTTTCCCGGCGAAGAGAGCAATTGCACTCGATTCGCGGCGAATCTCGCAAGGTTCGGCGACATCTATTGCAACGACGCCTTTTCGGCGTCGCATCGCGCGCACGCTTCGACCGAAGGAGTTGCCCGTCTGCTTCCGGCATGCGCCGGACTGCTCTTGGAAGCCGAATTGTCCGCGTTGAACTCCGCGCTGGGCCAGCCCGATAGACCGCTAGCCGCACTCGTGGGCGGCGCAAAAGTATCCACAAAGCTGTCCGTACTGGAGAATCTCGTCGGCCAGGTGGATTTCCTCATTGTCGGAGGAGGAATGGCGAACACCTTTCTTCTCGCCGAAGGATATGAAATCGGAAAATCTCTCGCCGAATCCGAAATGCTGGGAATTGTCGGCGAAGTATATTCCGCGGCAAGGTCCGCCGATTGCAAAATCGTGATTCCCGCTGACGCGGTCGTCGCGCGCGATTTCCGCCCCGGCGCGAGCTCGCGTACCGTTCCAGCCGGCGAATGCCCGAGTGATTCAATGATTTTGGACTGCGGGCCGGCCACTGTCGCGCATATTGCCGAGTTGCTCGCCCGGTGCCGGACGCTGCTTTGGAACGGCCCGCTCGGCGCGTTCGAAATCAAGCCATTTGATCGCGCGACCAATGCATTGGCCGCGGAGGTCGCCATGCTGACTAGCCAAGGCAAACTTCTTTCTGTCGCCGGCGGGGGCGATACCGTAGCCGCTCTTCGCAACGCCGGCCAGCTGGAGGCGTTCAGCTACGTGTCGACGGCGGGCGGAGCGTTTCTGGAATGGATGGAGGGAAAGGAACTTCCCGGCATTGCCGCTTTGTCATGCTAGAATTCCGCTTGTTTTCGCGAGTGTTGAATTGCGTTCAGTCGACATCGAATGGAAAAGATCGCGCGATTCGGCCTAACAAGCGAACGGGAAGTCCTTTTTTTCAGTGCTTTGCAAACAATTTCGTTCCGGCGCAATCTCACGATGCGGGCGTTTCCGGCGGCGGTCGATTCGGCCGGCGCGATCGACGGCCCTGGAAAGCCGTTCAGGCGCCGCAGCGGCGCTTGCGACTCCGGACCTGCATATTCCGTCGAAAAGTGACCTTGGCGGACTACGCCGCTCATTGGCCTAGCCGCCATTCGACGACGCGCCCTTGATCGATAATCTTATTCCTAGAATGTGAAAGCGGGCATCATGCACAACAAGCACTACGTCGCCAACGTATACCGCTGGTCCCGATGCGCATGCCAAGCAAATTCGGCCGACCGACTGAATGCAGCGCCGCGTAGTCGGACATTCCGGCTTCGGCCCGGACGATAGCTGCTTCAGCCGTCGCTCCGCCGAATGGCGGATTGAGAATCTTGAGAATTTTAAGATTCGGTCAGCTCCGCCATTTGCTCATTCTAGAAGTGCCGCCAATTGCCGGCAGATTCGATTCGCTGGCTATCGCAAAAAATCGTCCAAACTTGACGAATCGATTCGAAAATTTTCCGCGTCCTGCAAATCGGACTTTTTTTTCCTCCGCAATTTGCTATTCTTTCCGGCAATCGGCAGCAAAAATGCCGAATCGAGGCACATGAGCAAAAATTGAAGTTCAGGATAAATATAAGAATCTACGGCGCAATTGCCTGCTTCACGGGCATGGCGTTGCTAGGATTCCACTTCGCCTATGAGGCGGTGCAAGGCGAATACGGAATTATTAGCCGGGTAGCGGCATTGGATCGCGAAATCGAGTTAACGAATACACTGCTTGAAATCGAATCCGAACTCGAGATTCTTGCCAACAAGACAAATCGACTTTCCGATGGCAATCTCGACTTGGATTTGCTCGATGAAAGAGCCCGAATAGTGCTTGGAATGATCCGCGACGACGAGTTTGTCGTAAAATAGACTCGAAGGCCTCAAGCACCCGCGCTCAGGCAAGCGGAGCGAGATCGAATTCCGTAGGACAGCCCGAATTGAATCAAGCTGTCGCAACGCCGACGAAATGCGATTTGGACTTTCCACGTCCGCTGCGTCAGCCGGGATCCCAAGCCGAAAGCGGTTTGAAACGGGGCGATGGCGGCCGCGAGTCCAATTTGGCTTCGCCCGGCTGATTCCAAGTCCTGCTGACAACGACGGCCGCTCGGGCGAGGCCACGCCTATTCGCGCGCCCGATGCGTCGGATCCAATGGTCTTCGTCGCGAATTCGCGAGACCGGGGGCAATAACTCGCGACGGCAAATTAGATTTTTGACATCGTCCAAATTGGCGTGGAATTCAGCCGAAAATCGGTTATACGCGATTTCGAACGAAAATTGCGGTTTTCGCGCAGGGAGCAACAACTGGCATGCCGGCACGCAAAAAATCGTCTGGACCAAAGGCGACCGTTGATGAAATGCTGCTTTACTACAGGCGAATGCTTTTAATTCGCCGATTCGAGGAGAAGGCGGGCCAATTGTACGGCATGGGCCTAATAGGCGGGTTTTGCCACCTGTATATCGGGCAGGAAGCCGTCGTTGTCGGGCTCGAAGCCTCGGCGCGGGAAGGCGACAAGCGCATTACCGCCTACCGGGACCACGGCCATATGCTGGCCTGCGGCATGGATGCCAACGGCGTCATGGCGGAGTTGACGGGGCGCGCGGACGGCTACTCGCGAGGCAAGGGCGGCTCCATGCATATGTTCAGCCGCGAAAAGGATTTTTACGGCGGGCACGGCATCGTAGGCGCTCAAGTTCCTATAGGAGCGGGGCTGGCCTTCTCCGACAAATACAAGGGGAATGACAGCGTAACATTCGTATATTTCGGCGATGGGGCGGCCAATCAAGGCCAAGTCTATGAAACCTTCAATATGGCCAGCCTTTGGCAGCTGCCGGTCGTATTCGTAATTGAAAACAATCAATACGCCATGGGCACTTCGGTTTCGCGCGCGTCGTCCACACCCGACTTGTACACGAGGGGCGCTTCGTTCGGAATCGAGGGCGAAACAGTCGACGGCATGAACGTGGTTGCGGTGAGAGATGCAGGCGCCAAGGCCGCCAAGCACGCGAGATCGGGCGCCGGTCCCTATATCTTGGAAATGAAGACATACCGCTATCGAGGGCATTCCATGTCCGACCCGGCCAAGTATCGTACGCGCGAAGAAGTTCAGGGCGTTCGGAGCACGAGGGACCCGATTGACCAGGCGAGGGACATGCTGGTCGAAGCCGGGCACGCCGATCAGGATTCGCTGAAATCGATCGATCAGGAAATAAAGGCCGAAGTCAACGAAGCCGCGGAATTCTCCCGCACCAGTCCGGAACCCGATCCTTCGGAACTTTGGACAGACGTATATGCAGCTTAGTAAAAGTCGTGAGCGACCTCTTTCAAAAGGACATTGATCTCGATGGCAACTGAAATCCTTATGCCGGCTTTGTCGCCGACGATGGAGGAAGGAACATTGGCCAAGTGGCTGGTCAAGGAGGGCGACAAGGTCGAAAGCGGCCAAATTCTTGCCGAAATCGAAACTGACAAGGCGACGATGGAATTCGAAGCGGCGGACGACGGCAAGGTCGGCAAATTGCTCGTTCCCGAAGGAGCCGAAGGGATCGTAGTCAACACGCCGATCGCTCTCCTGGTTGGCGACGGCGAAGAACTCGAATCGACGTCGGAAAGCATGACGCCGCCAATGCCACCCGCGGAAAGCGAAAAACCGGAGTCGCCCCTACCCTCTTTGTCGCCGCCCGCCGCCGCAGCCGCTTCGCTTGGGACAGTTCGGCAGCGCGGTACCGAATTCAGGCAGCAAACGGTTCGCGAAGCACTGCGCGACGCAATGGCCGAAGAAATGCGGCGAGACGAAAAAGTTTTCTTGATGGGCGAGGAGGTCGCCCAATATCAGGGCGCCTACAAGATTTCGCAGGGCTTGCTCGAAGAGTTCGGAGAACGGCGCGTTGTCGATACGCCAATCACGGAGCACGGATTTACAGGCCTCGGCGTCGGCGCGGCGTTCGGCGGCCTAAGGCCGATTGTCGAATTCATGACCTTTAATTTCGCCATGCAGGCCATCGATCAAATTATCAACTCCGCCGCCAAGACACTTTATATGTCCGGCGGCCAAATGGGATGCCCTATCGTATTCCGCGGTCCGAACGGAGCAGCGGCGCGAGTTGCCGCTCAGCACAGCCAGGACTTCGCCGCCTGGTACGCCCATATACCTGGGCTGAAGGTCGTTCAGCCCTATGCCGCCGACGATGCGAAAGGACTATTGAAATCGGCAATCAGGGATCCGAATCCCGTCGTTTTCCTGGAGAACGAAATTCTTTACGGGCGCGGCTTCGATGTTCCCGCGGCGGACGACTATACGGTTCCAATCGGCAAAGCCCGCATTTGGCGCGAAGGCGAAGACTTAACGATAGTATCCTTCGGAATAGGCGTTTCCCGAGCGCTCGAAGCCGCCGAAATCCTGGCTGACGACGGGATTCGAGCCGAAATCGTGGATTTAAGGTCGCTTAGGCCGATGGATACCGAGGCCGTCGTTAAATCTGTAATGAAAACAAACAGATGCGTAACGGTTGAAGAAGGCTGGCCCGTCGGCTCGATCGGAAACTACCTTTCAGCCGTGCTCATGCAGCAAGCGTTCGACTGGCTCGACGCTCCTGTTGCCAACTGCGCCGGCAAAGACGTTCCAATGCCCTATGCGGCCAACCTAGAAAAACTTGCCTTGGTTTCCACCGAGGATGTCGTCGCTGCGGCCAAAGCCGTCTGCTACCGTTGAGGAGAGGCTCCATGTCGACAGAGATTCTGATGCCGGCCCTCTCGCCCACGATGGAAGAGGGCATGATCGCCAAATGGCTGGTAAAGGAGGGCGATTTCGTATCGCCCGGCGATTTGCTGGCGGAGATTGAAACCGACAAGGCGGTCATGGAATTTGAAGCCGTCGACGAGGGCATCGTCGGCAAGCTGATCGTGGGCGAAGGGTCGAATGGCGTCAAGGTCAACGAACCGATCGCAATTCTCATTGAAAAAGGCGAATCCCTAGGTAACCCGCACCCGCAGCCTCCGCCGGAATCGGCAGTTTCAGGCGGCGAAAGCGCGAATTCCTCGGCAAACCGGCAAAAACCAATGAAATCTCCCGATTCCGCAGTTCCGAACAACAAGAATCCCGATTTGCCGCCACGAATTTTCGTTTCTCCTCTGGCTAGGCGAATCGCAAAGGAAAACGGATTGAACCTGGCATCGATCAAGGGGTCGGGGCCGCGCGGCCGAATCGTCAAGGCCGATGTGCTTTCCGAATTGTCCAAACCTCAAATCGAACCGGCACCCGTGCGGACCGGACGAAAATCCGAGGACGAACTGGATTTGGTTCGCAGAATGCTCGAAGGGCGGAGCTTCGAAGAAGTAAAGCTGGACGGCATGCGAAAATCGATTGCCGCTCGGCTTGCGGAGTCCAAGCAGACGGTGCCGCACTTCTATCTGCGACGCGAATTCCGCTTGGACGCGCTATTGAACATGCGCGCCGAGGCCAACGGGCACTTGGCGGAAAGAGGCGAGAAATTGTCCATTAACGATTTTCTGATCAAAGCTTCGGCTCTTGCGCTTCAAAAAGTTCCGGATGCCAACTCCGTTTGGGCGGGAGACAGAATTTTCAAGCTGGCGGCCTCGGATGTCGCTGTCGCTGTCGCCGTGGAAGGCGGACTTTTCACGCCGATAGTAAAAGACGCGCACGCCAAGTCGATAACCGAAATTTCAAAGGAAATGAAAGATCTGGCGGCGCGCGCCCGGTCGCGTTCTCTTCTGCCTCGGGAATACATTGGCGGAAGTTTCTCGCTGTCGAATTTGGGAATGTTCGGCGTCGAGAATTTCGACGCCATCATCAATCCGCCGCACGGGTCCATTCTCGCCGTCGGCGCGGCCATCGAGAAGCCGGTTTTCAATTCCGATGGGATTGTCGAAAAAGCGACCGTATTGTCGGCGACGCTTTCCGTGGACCATCGGACTATCGACGGAGCGCTGGGAGCTAGGTTCTTGGAAGCGATCAAGGATTACGTGGAATCGCCGCTCGCACTCTTAATTTGAAAATTCCGTAATTTATCGCATTTCGACAAAACGCGAAGCCGCACCGTTCGCATCGCATCAACGAAACAAGCTCCGCCCGAAAAATTATTTGTCCAAGCCGCCGCCAAATCGTTCGAACGTTTGGCGATTACTTTGAACGGTATGATTCGGCGGCGGAATTCGGCTCTGAGATGTCGCGGAATTCCGTTTCGCTCCATCCGGAATTGCATCGATTCGACAAGGGGCGACGCCTTCCCTTATCGGGTATCTATTGCTAGCTGCGACCATGAGAGCGAATTTCGCGTCGCCGCGACCCCGCGCTTCCGCATATCCCTCGACAACTCATGCGGTCGCGGCCCTAAACCGATGCGCAGCCGACTCGGCAACAAGACGGTAAGTGTTGGTGCTCATCAAAAAGCGCGGAGAATACACCGCATAATTCACAGGTCGAGTGTAATTAGCCAAAGCAGAAAGAGATAACCTTCCCAGGGCAAAACCACCCGCCCCTGCCCCGCCAGCGGCTAAAAAATCGTGGAAAGCAAAAGGCTGCCGGAACGAATTCTAGATCGTCGTCCGAAAATCCAAGTCGATGCCATTAATGCCATTGCGCGGAGTCCAAGCGGACTACGCCGAACTTCGGAGCAGCTGATCCATTGTCGCGGAGGGCTGATCGCATCCGGCTTCGCCAACAATGGTCGCTGGAACGCCCGCAACTGTTTTGCAAGGCGGCACGTCTTTCAATACAACGGAGCCCGCCGCAATCCGGGAGCACTGGCCAACGACGATATTGCCGAGCACTTTCGCGCCGGCGCCGATCAGCACGCCCTCGCCGATCTTTGGATGACGGTCTCCGTCTTCCTTCCCCGTTCCGCCTAGAGTTACGGAATGGAGCATGGAGACATTGTCGTCGACCCGCGTAGTTTCTCCGATGACGATGGAATGAGCGTGGTCGATCATAATGCCCTTGCCGAGCTCCGCTCCGGGATGAATGTCGACTCCGAACACTTCGGACACGCGCATTTGAATGTAGTAGGCAAGGAATTTTCGATCTCGCATCCATAGCCAATGGCCGATTCGGTAGCATTGGATGGCTTGGAAGCCCTTGAAGAAGAGAATCGGCTGCAAAAGCGTATTGCATGCAGGATCGCGGTCGAGAACCGCCAGAAGGTCCGCCCGAGCAGCGAGGCCGATTGAAGTGTCGGCGGCGTAGGCGTCATCAGCGATTTCGCGAAGTATCTGTTCGGACATCTCGCTTGAAGACAGTTTGATCGACATTCTGTACGCTAGTACATTTTCCAAGGATCCGTGGTGAAGCAGGCTTGTATGAATTAGACCGCCCAAAAGCGGCTCTCTCTTCACGGCTTCTCCGGCTTCATCCCGAATTCGCGACCAAACTGGATCCACGGACGCAATTTTTGGCGATTTTCCGATCATGATGCCCTTGCAACATTGTTTCCGACTGCGTTGCCTGAAATATAACCACTGAAGTTAAACATTTAAATCTAACATGGACAAAGATTCGGAAAATATTCTCCGGAAGAGGCTAGAAGCCGAGCTGCAGGCGATCTTGAATGACGAGCAGTCCTCGAAGGAAAGCCGATCAGTCGTAAAACTTGACCAAACCGCAATTGGCCGCCTTAGCAGAATGGATTCTCTTCAAGCCCAGGCGATGGCTCTTGCGTCCAGCCGGAGACGGCACAACGCGTTGAAAAAAATTAGAGCCGCTCTCCAGCGATGCGAGGATTCCGAATTCGGCTATTGCACGAATTGCGGCAATCCAATTGCCCAAGCGCGCCTGGAATTCGACCCTTCGGTCGCGACTTGCATAGAATGCGCACCTTGACTGACTTTGACGGGCAACTGAATAGAATCCGCTCCTTCAAAGGCAAGAACGGTCCGGAAGGCGCTTCGCTATATGGCTTAACCGCGGGACTGGCTATTCGCCGCCGGCAGCTCGGCAAATTGATTGTTAGCGGTTGCTTTCCGATTCCCTCCATTGTTGCACGTAGCGCCTGTGATCCCTGTAATTGGTTGCAAACCTGTGCCCGCCTTTTCCGTCGGCGACAAAGTAAAGGTAGTTCGTGTCGGCCGGCTGAAGTGCGGCTCGGATAGCCAAGCGACCGGGGTTAGCAATTGGGGTCGGCGGCAGCCCTTTGATTTTGTAGGTGTTGTAGGGCGTTTCCCTTTCCAGTTCGCTAACTCGAAGCCCTCGTCCCAAGCTACCTCTTCCCTTCGTTATACCGTAAATCACAGCCGGGTCGGTCTGCAGCCTCATGCCGGCTTTCAATCGGTTAACAAAAACTGAAGAAACAATGCTTCTTTCATCCGCCAGTCCTGTTTCCTTCTCGATGATCGAAGCAAGAATCAGCGCCTGCTCCTTGGATTCAATAGGAAGATTCTGCGCCCGGGACTGCCATTCCTCCTCTAGAATTCGCGTCTGAGAATTTGCCATGATCTCCAGCAGGCTTTTTCGAGATGAGCCTTCCTCCACCTGGTAGGTATCCGGGGCGAGCGAACCTTCAGGGGGAACTTCTTCAATTTCCCCCGAGAGAAAATGAGCTAGGCGCAATCCCTCAGCAATTTGCCAGCTGGACAGGCCTTCCGGAACGGCAACGCGAAAATCAATCGGAACCCCCGAATTCGCGACTTCCAGAAACTCGCTCGGCAACGGATCCCGGGCTCCGAACTTGACAATCTGAATATCGCGGCCTCCGTCCGGAATCCTGTCGTACAGCGTTGCCGACGCACCGTCGCTCCCAATCCGATAGCTTAGTCGATAGCGATAGACCCTCGGTCCAGCAGTCGTAACTATGTCGAGAATGGCGGCCATCGAGGCTCCGGCCGGTATTTCATAGCTTCCGAATTTTGGTCCCTCGCCGGTATGCCAATACTTCGCGCCTAGCCGGAATACAGCCTTGCTGGATATCGCTCCCCTGTTTGCGAGCGCCTGGGCCACTTCGCCTATCGAGGAACCTTTCGGAACTTCAAAATAAATCGCGTTTTCGAGAGGGCCTTCGTTTTCGTAAATCCGCTCTCCGAGCCAAAAGGCGAGGATTGCGGCTAGAGACGCGAAAAAAAGGAGGGTTATTGCATTCGACGCGGCATGCCTCCACATCAATTGTCGACCCTGCCAAGAACAAGGGAAGCATTCGACCCGCCGAATCCGAAGGAATTCGAAAGCGCGAATTCGATTTCACGATGTCGCGCATTGTGGGGCGCCAGGTCGAACCGACCGCCCACGTCCGGCGAATCGAGGTTGATAGTTGGCGGCGCGACCTGATCCCGAATCGCAAGTATGCAAAAGACGGCCTCGACGGCCCCGGCGGCCCCGAGAAGGTGACCGATCGCCGACTTCGTCGATGAAACCGTAACCTCGCCGATAGAATCGCCGAACAGCCGCTCAATTGCCGACAATTCGATCGCATCGGCCATCGTCGAGGTTCCGTGCGCGTTCACGTAGCCGATATTTCCTGGCTCGATTCCCGCTCGTTCTATTGCTGCGGCCATCGACCGGTAGCCGCCCTGCCCATCCGCCGCAGGCGCAGTTATGTGCGAAGCATCGCCCGAAAGGCCGTATCCCAGGACTTCCGCGTAGGCCTTCGCGCCTCTCGCGCGCGCATGCTCGAATTCTTCCAGCACGACGACCCCTGCGCCTTCGCCCATTACGAATCCATCCCGATCCTTGTCGAACGGACGGCTCGCCTTTTCCGGCTCGTGGCGCCATTTGGTCGACAATGCCTTGCAGGCATTGAAACCTGCGATCCCGATTTCCGAAATGGGATTTTCGGTTCCGCCCGCGATCATGACATCGGCATCGCCGTACTGTATAAGCCTCGCCGCGTCTCCGATAGCGTGCGCACCCGTTGCGCAGGCCGTCACTACGGAATGATTCGGCCCCTTGAACCCGTGGCGAATCGAAACCTGGCCGGATGCCAGATTTATAAGCGCGCCTGGAATGAAGAACGGCGATATGCGGCGCGGGCCGCGTTCCTTTAGAATCAAGGTCGCGTCGGCTATCGACGCCATGCCGCCGATTCCGGAACCGATCATGACGCCGGTGCGGCATCTTTCGTATTCGCTTGACGGCTGCCAATGCGCATCCGCGATCGCCTGCTCGGAAGCCGCGATAGCGAAAAGAATGAAATCGTCGACTTTTCTTCGTTCGCGCGGCTCCAGCCATTCATCCGGGTTGAAGTCGCCCGCCTTCTCGCCTCTTGGAATCTCGCACGCGTAATTTGTCGCGAGATGCGATGCGTCGAAACTCGAAATCGTACCGGATCCCGATCGGCCGTCAAGAAGTCGCGACCAGGTCTCGCCGACTCCGCAGGCGAGTGGAGTTACCATGCCGAGGCCGGTTACCGCGACTCTTCGCATTAGAATTTCTCCGAAATCTCAGAATTCGCGGCGTAGATACACTCCGATGCGATCGGGCGGCAAGCGGGCTTTGCAGATATCGCCTTTCCGAGGCGCGGTTTCGGCCGCCGTCAAATATACTCGGCCCGGGTTTCTGGAATTGGCTGCGCGATCGCCAGAGCCTCGTCAAGCTCCACGGTTTTTTCGAGCAATGCCGCGCCGACCATTGCGCCGGCGACGTTCGGAACGTATTTCAACCTGGATACGTCGTCGCAGGTTCGAATAAGCCCGCTAGCGATAACCGGAGATTGTGCAAGTTCGGCAAATGAAGTTATCAGAGCCAGCGAACTTTCCCGTTCATCCACGCTGGAATCGATATCTGTAACGATATAGCCGGCGATCGGCGAATAGTGGTAGAATTCGACAAGTTTCTCCGGCGGGATCGCGCTTTTTCCCCTCCATCCGCTGATCATGACGGATCCCTGCCAAACGTCCACGGAAATGACGATTTGATCCGGGAAGAATTTTGCGGCGCGCTTCGCCCAATCGGGATTCTGCACGGCCAGCGTGCCGAGCACGACGCGACCGACTCCCAAATCGATCCATTCCTCGATTCTTTCTTGCGACCGGAATCCGCCTCCAAGCTGAACGGAAATTCCCACTTGCCTGATAATTGAAAGAATCAGATCGAAATTGCGATAATCGCCTTCCATGGCATCGAAGTCGGTTATGTGCATCCATTCAGCGCCGGCGGCGTAAAACTCCTTCGCCTTTTCCAGCGGATCGACATGCCAAATCGTAGGCTCCTCGGTTCGGCCCCGGAAAAGGCTAACGCAGCGGCCCTCCATCAATTGAATCGTGGGGTAAATTATCATGTCCGCTCTCCTCTCGTGCGTAAACGTCTGGCAATTCTAGAAAACCGGCAGCGAGTGGCGTATCAGATAAACCGGAATTTGGATATACCGCGCCGAATCAGTTGCCGCCGTGCTTGACCGCCAATTGTCGCAAGCGCAATTTCGTAGGCGGCCCAAATCAAAAAACGTTTCTGCGCGAAATCTGGATAAGCCGACATTAGCATGGGCTCAAGAAAATTGCAATTTCTTGATCGCAATTGGGTTCGGGAGAAGTTTTCTTGGCAGAACAATTTGCGGCGGACGGCGGACGCCGACCGCATGGCGCAAATTGTCTACATCCGCATGCAGGAGCTCGGGAGCCGCAAGCTGCCAATTGGCCATAAATTTAGTCGGACCGCAAAAGCTTGTACACCTCGCATTCCGGCCCCGGCCTCGCGGCGCGCCCGCGCATCGCCGGGCCGGCCAGCCTCCAGGCGAACACGGCGTTGATGGCTGCGGCGCGCTGGATCCGCTCGGCGGCGGCGCGCGCGATCTTCTCGACCCTGCAGCCGGACTTCAGGACCCTGTGCCAGTCCTCGACGCGCCAGCTATGAGCAACCACATTAAATGAAGCATTTGGCGGTTCCCCCGTTCACGGTTTTTTGGGAACACGGGCCGGTTCCGCCTCAGGAGCGAACGCGCGATCGCCCTTCGGAAGGGCATGAATTTCGCCTTCCGAAGGGCTTTTCTCTCTCAAATCACCAAAAGATGGAGAACGCCGAATTTCGTACATTTCCCGGCAGGTCTCCAGCGAGAGCCTGGCATTTCCGATTTCCGCCGAAGCATTGGGCGTCCTTTTCAAGTTCGACCGGCTCCTCGCCGAGGAAACGATGCTGAAGGGCTGCTCCCGCTGCGTCGGCATGCGATTTGCCATTGCGAATAAAGGCCAGCCGGAATTGCCGGGCGGCGATTGCGCCTGCCGGGACTCCCGTCGTCACGCGGCCCTTCGCCGGTAGAACGAATAGGAGGTCGCCGGCGGCAAGTTCCCCCAAATCGTCTCCGAGCGCGTCCAGCCCAGCGACAGCTCGTCGCGGATGGCCTTCCTGACGGGCGGAACCGGGCCGTAGGTGAACTGGATGAACAGCCCGCCGGGCCGGAGGAGATCGAAGGCGCCGCCGACGATCCTGCGCTGAATTTCCTGATCCATCGACAGCAGCGGAAGGCCGCTCACGACGGCTTTGACATCCGCGATCCCGTGCCGGCCGAGGTTCTCCGCCCGGTCCCGGTAGACGCGCAGCCTCGGATGCGCCCGCTCCAGGTGATCGCAGAATGCGGGGTTTATCTCGAAGCTGTGAACGGCTTCGACGGGAACGCCCGCGTCCAGCAGCGCCGCCGTGATTTTCCCGGTGCCGGCGCCGAGCTCGACGACGACGCCCGG
>MPMP01000057.1 GCA_002238565.1 Albidovulum sp. bin36 | reverse complement strand
GGTGGCCTGAAGCAGGTCCGCGCGCTTGCGCGCCCGCTCCAGCCGCAGCCGGGGGTTCAGGCAGACCATCAGCCGCTCGCCGGGGAAGTCCGGGCCCGAGACCTCGGCCACCGCGTCGGGAAACAGCGCCCCGGGCTCCAGCGGGGCGGGAGCGCCGTCCGCGCCGTCCTTCAGCAGCTTGCGGATGTCCTGCGTCTTCAGGGCCGAGACCCAGTCGAGCCCCGCCGGCTCGAGGTCCTCGCGGATCCGCGCCGTGGTGAGCATCCCCCGGTCGCCCACCAGCGCCACGCGGTCGATGCCGAAGCGCTTGCGGATCTTGTTCACCTGCGAGGCCACCGTCGACGGGTCCGCGGTGTTTCCGGGGAACACCTCCACCGCGACCGGGCAGCCGTCGGCGGCGCAGAGCATCCCGAACACGATCTGCCGCTTGCCCTTCTTTCCGTCGCGGTTGTGGCCGAAGGCCGCGAGCGGGCAGCAGGTTCCCTCCAGGTAGCTCGAGGAGACGTCGTACAGGACCAGCGTTCCGTCCTTCAGGCACCGGTTCGCCAGGCTCCTCTCGATCCAGGGCTGGCGCTTCAGCAGCCAGTCGAGCATGTCGAGCACCTCGTTGCCGTCGACGGGGCCGAGCCCGAGCAGGGCGCCGAGGCTGCTCGTCGCGGTCTCGGGCGACAGCCGCCGGGCGGTGGCGAGCTTGGAATCGGGCGACAGCACCCTCGAGACGACGGCGGCCAGCGCCAGCTGGCGCTCGCGGCTGCGGGTCCGGTGAAGCATGCGCTCGAGGCCGAGGTCCCGCGCGGTGCCGAGGACGGCGGCGACATGTCCGTGCAGGAGGGAGCGCTCCACCTGCATGAGCTCGCCGACGTCTCTGACGGCGACGGCGCCCTTGAGCACTTCCTGGAAGCCCTCGACGATCTCGGGCGGGAACTTCGAGAGGTTGGCGACGGTCTTCTTGCGGATCCGCTTTCCCTCCCGCCATGCCTGGCGGAGGAGGATTGCGGGTTTTCCGGCCTGGTTGGGGACGGTTTCGATATTCAAGGCCATGGCGGGCATCCGTTATGGGAACTTTGCGAATCACAATTATTCCGACAAAATCTATAATGTCAAGAGGCAATCGAAAAAAATTTCGTGCCCTGGTTCAATCCCATCGGATCCGCTCGCCGGATGCGCCGGACTCCGCGCCTGCGCGCGTTATGGCAACAAGAATCCACCTACAGGGCCTCTGAATCGCATATTTTCGTTGTTTTTCAACGGGTTATGCGTAAAATGCCCGTATGAAGTTCCGCCTAGATCGGCCGGACGCGCGATCAGCAGCTCTCGCGGCTTCATCTCATCGCGAACACCACTCGCTTTGTCATTCTCGACGAGGGCCGGGTTCCCAACATGGCTTCGCGGGTGCTTGGGCTGAGCCTGCGGCACCTGTCCGACGACATGCTGGCGCTGCACGGCTATCCCGTGCTCGTCGCCGAGAGCTTCGTGGATCCGTCAAGATTTTCAGGCGCTTGCTACCGCGCTTCCAACTGGCATGCGCTGGGTCCGACGCGCGGCTGCTCGCGCCGGTCAGGCGGGTCCGCGCGGTTCACCCGCACGGGGCAGCCGAAGGAGGTATTCGTGCGCGAACTGTGCGAGGGCGCGGCCGCCAAGCTGCGCGGCGCGCCACGAGGTGAGAAAACCGAGGACGGCATACTCCGTCGCCGACTCGGTTGCGGCAGCGGAACGCAAATCTATTGAGACCATGGCGACTTCCGACTTTGTTATGCGCGCAGATCTTTGAAAGCCGAGGCTTGACCCGGCCCCCGTTGATCCCGCGCATTTATTCCGCCTTCAACCCGGCGGCGGGGACTTGTGCGAAGTTGTCGCCGAACAACCCGTTTCGCAAGCGAAACGCCTTTGAAATGCTACGCCGGGATGCCTTCCAGTTGACGCGGAACTCCGGAATTCTCCGAACTCGCGGCAGAAAGACGGAGGACTCGAACAATTTACCGCCTCCGGGATCAAAACCGTTCCTGTCGTCGTGAATCATGCCGATTCGCGACGAATGTCTCGAATAGCCGTGAGAAATTCGTCGATACGGGAGGTTCGCGCCCGGCCATCCGGAACGGATGGAATTCGGCCCGAAAGTATATTATACTTGCCGGAAAGACGGAACGGGCAGTCATGGAACTTGGTTCGAATAGAAAGGCTGAAGCGCGTACGCAGTTTGCCGCACTTTGCTACCAGTCAAGTAAGAAGTCCTTGAAACTCCTGCTTATAACAAGTCGCCGCTTGCGCCGCTGGGTACTGCCGAAGGGATGGCCGGTCGATGGCATGTCGCCGGCGCAAACCGCCATGCTCGAAGCCTTCGAGGAAGCGGGAGTATCGGGAACCATTGAAGAGAAGTGCATCGGCCATTATTCCTACAGAAAATATCTGAAGCGGAATTCAAGCGTGCCCTGCATCGTCGCGGTTTTTCCCGTAAAAGTTAAGGGGTTGAAAAAGAGGTTTCCCGAAATCGGGCAAAGGCATCGCAAATGGTTTTCGCGAGAAAAAGCGGCCGCTGCGGTCTCGGAAAACGAACTCAAGGACATTATATTGAATTTCGACCCGAAACAAATCGAAGGAGAGCGAAAATGAGTTCGCGGTACATGGCTGCGGTCGCGACATTAAGTCGCAGCCCGGATTCTACATGATTCGCTTTACGCTCGGATGCATCGAGAACCACGAATTCGAATCGTGGTTCAAATCGAACGATGCCTACAATTCGCTTTCCGAAGCGGGAATGATCACGTGCCCGGTTTGCGGTTCGTCCAGCGTCGTGAAGAAAATGATGGCGCCGCGCGTCAGCACCGGAAGTGCCGCGCCTAAGGACAGCGTCCGGGAACAGCCCCCGAAAATCGCCGAGCCGAAAAGCACGTTCGAGAAAGCGATCGAAAAGCTGAAGCAGAAGATCGAGAAAGAGTCGGAGTACGTGGGCACAAATTTCGCCAAAGAGGCGCGAGCCATCCATGCCGGCGAATCCAAGGAGCGCTCGATATTCGGCGAAGCGCGCGCTGCCGAGACCCGCGAACTGATCGAAGAAGGCGTGCCGATCGCTCCGCTGCCCTGGATTCCCACCTGCAAGACCAATTAAATCATCGCTTTCCCGTTCAGGCTCGACTAGGGCCGTCGCGCGGCGGCGCGCCTTGAAAACCGAGACTCGCCCGGCGATTCCGTAAATTTGCAATCTATTGGAAACTTGATGAATTTCGGATTGGCGGATAAGGAACCGGCCTACCATGCTGGGAGATAAGAGAAGCATCCGATGCCGCTATTGACGATGAAATTCGGCGGAACCTCTGTCTCGGACATGGAGCGCATGCGCGCGGCCGCATCCAAGATAAAGAGGGAAGTCGACCGGGGATACAACGTCATCGCCGTGATTTCAGCCATGGGCGACACGACCAACAATCTGGTCGGCCTGGTCGAAGGCACGTCGAGCCTGTTCGACGCGCGAGAATACGATGCCGTTATTTCAACCGGCGAGAGCCTCGCGTCCGCGCTGATGGCGCTAGTTTTGCAGGATTTGGACGTGCCGGCGCGAAGCTGGCAGGGCTGGCAGGTTCCGGTCCGGACGACATCGGCGCACGGAACGGCGAGAATTACGGGAATCGAGACGAAAGGCCTCCAAGCGAAATTCGCCGAGGGCATGAAAGTCGCCGTGGCTGCGGGATTTCAGGGCGTTAGCCCCGAAGGCAGGATCGCCACGCTCGGACGGGGCGGCTCGGATACGTCGGCTGTCGCTTTCGCAACCGCGTTCAATTGCGAAAGATGCGACATCTACACCGATGTGGACGGCGTCTACACGGCGGATCCGAGACTCGTGGCGAATGCGCGAAAGCTCGAGAAGATTTCCTACGAGGAAATGCTGGAACTCGCGTCCCTAGGGGCCAAGGTGCTTCAGACCCGTTCAGTGGAACTGGCAATGCGGTACAAGGTCAGGCTGTGCGTCCGGTCGAGTTTCAATGACAATTCGGGCACGCTGGTTTGCGATGAAGAGGACATAATGGAACAGAATATAGTCTCCGGTATCGCGCAATCGCTCGACGAAGCGAAGATTTCAATTCTGTCGGTCGAAGACAGGCCGGGCGTCGCCGAGGCCGTGTTCGGCTCTCTTGCCGATTCCGGCGTGAATGTCGACATGATCATTCAGACGATTTCCGAGCGAAAGCTTACGGACATGACGTTTACCTGCCCCGTGAGCCAAGTCGAAAGGGCCGTAAATGCGCTTAGGACCGCCAGGGAGCGCGGATCGGTTGGATTCCGGGACCTGTCGGCCGACACCGACGTCTGCAAGGTTTCCGTCGTGGGCATCGGCATGCGCTCCCATACGGGCGTCGCCACGAAAATGTTCGGCGCCCTTGCGAAAAAGGACATCAATATCAAAGCCATTTCGACCTCGGAAATCAAAATCTCGGTCCTCGTCGATAGAATTCACATGGAGCGGGCGGTTCGGGCGCTCCATGACGAATTCGACCTCGAAACAGCGACATGACCGGAAGCGCCATGCCATCGGAAAAAGGCATGAAAAAGCCTCAGCCTCTGCTCGCTCGGATTTCCGAGGCATTGAACCGGGATATCGACGGCCAGGCGCGTCTTGACCTGCTGACCACGATCATCGCGGATTCACTGGAAACCGACGTCTGCTCGATCTATTTGCAGCGCGATGCCGATACACTGGAGCTCTGCGCCACCCGCGGATTGAATCCTCAGGCGGTGCACAAGACCCGGCTCCTGACCAGCCAGGGCCTGGTGGGCAGGGTTGTCAAGCAAGGCGCGCCGGTAAATACGGCGAACGCTCCGAGCGAGCCCGGTTTCCGCTACATGCCTGAAACGGGCGAAGAAATCTACCGGTCGTTTCTCGGCATTCCGATCCAGCATCGGGGATATTCGCGCGGCGTGCTCGTCGTTCAATCGAAAATCCAGCGCAAATTCGCCGATGACGATGTCGAAAACCTTAAGTTCGTAGCATCGGTCATGGCCGAGATGGCCGAACTCGGCGCATTCGTCGGCAAGGAGCGAGCTCTGGCTCCGCCTCATTCGCAGCCTATGCGTTTTCAAGGAACTGCGGCGCAGGAGGGAGCCGCGAGCGGCAATGTGCTTTTGCACGAAGCTCGCGTGCTCGTCCCGAATCCGGTCGCCGACAATCCGGAGAAGGAGCGCGAAAGGCTTCACGAGGCGATGAGCAAGCTCAAGGGCGGCGTCGCGGAGCTTCTGCATTCGCCGATACTGAGCCGGGCGGACGGCGAGAGCCGAGACGTAATTCAGGCCTACTGGATGTTCGCGAACTCTCAAGGCTGGCTGAGTCGCCTGGAAGCCAACATCGAGAAGGGGCTTTCAGCGGCGGCGGCCGTCGAAATGGAGCAGTCCGAAGTTCGAACCAAGATGGCGAAGTCTCCGGACAAGTACTTGAGGGACAGGCTCGACGATATCGACGCGATTTCCAATAGGCTCGTGCGCATTCTGGTTGGCAAGGACAACGCGTCGGACCGCGAGATTCCGGAAAATCCGATTCTTGTCGCCAGAAACATCGGACCGGTCGAACTTCTGGAATACGGCCGCTCGCTGAAGGGCGTAGTACTCGAGGAAGGGTCGGTCGGCTCGCATGCGACGATTATCGCCCGCTCGCTCGCAATTCCGCTGGTCATCAACGTCAGCAACATTTCCGCGGAGGCGTTGAGCGGCGACCCGATCAACGTGGATGGCGATACCGGACTCGTACATCTTCGGCCGGAGGAGACCGTCGCGAGAGCGTTCCGGGACAAGATGGCGATGCTTGCGCGCGAGCAAAGCAAATTCAGGCGGCTGCGCGATTTTCCGGCCACGACCCGGGACGGCGTAACGATCAGCCTGCATATGAACGCCGGCCTGATGCCTCAACTGCCGAGTCTCGAAATTTCGGGAGCCGAAGGCGTAGGGCTGTTCCGCACGGAGCTTCAATTCCTTTCGACGAACAGGGTGCCGAAGAGAACGCAGCTGGCGAAGCACTACGCGACGGTTATCGATGCCGCCAAGGGCAAGCGCGTCGCCTTCCGAACGCTGGATATCGGTTCGGACAAGATCCTTCCCTACATGAAGCGGCATGACGAGCCCAACCCCGCGCTCGGATGGAGAGCGATCCGCCTCGCCCTGGGCAGGAAGCTCATGATGAAGATGCAGCTTCAGGCCATGATAAGAGGCGCGTCGAATAGAAACCTGACCGTCATGTTTCCGCTAATTGCCGAAATGGACGAATTCAGGATGGCGAAATCCATATTCGATGAGGTCCTCGAAGGAGAAAGAGAGCGCGGCCACGAATTGCCGGCAAGCATAGAAATCGGCGCGATGCTGGAAACTCCTTCGCTGGCCTTCGCGCCCGACAAATTCTTCGAGGAAGCGGATTTCATTTCCATCGGCGGCAACGACCTGAAGCAGTTCTTTTTCGCGGCGGACCGCGAGAACGAAAAGGTTCGGAAACGCTACGGCGCGCTGAATGTAAGCTTTCTGTCCCTGATACGGCAAATTGTCGAAAGGTGCCGTTCCGCCAATACGCCCTTGAGCTTTTGCGGCGAGGATGCCGGGCTGCCGGAAACTTCCATCTGCCTGGCCGCCATGGGATTGAGGACGCTGTCCATGCGACCCGCGGCGATAGGCCGCGTGAAAAACCTGATTCGAAACGCGGAAATGGCAAAGGTCCGGCAAGCCATCGATGCGGCGATCGAAAATGGCGAAGGCTCGGTTCAGCCGCGAATCGAGAAGCTTCTGAAAGAGTGGTACTGAAGACCGCCGATGCGATCATTCCGGGCGAGGCCGCCATTTTTCAACCTTGCCCCGGAATTCGGAGAACGCGCCTCGGGCCAGTTCCAGCCCTAGCACGCGGTCCGGATCGGTGGGCGGCGGGAATTCGAGACCGGAGCACCGCGAAAATCCGAAACGCGCGTAGTAGTCCAGATCCCCCACGAGGATGACCGCCGGCCATTCCAGCGCTCGAGCGCGCCGCAGCCCGTCCCGCATAAGCATGGATCCGAGGCCCTCCCCCTGCCTCGTCGGGTGCACGGCGATCGGACCGAGCAGCAGCCCGGCTGCATCGCCGACGCGAACGGGCCAGAACCGAATGACGCCTGACAAGGCATTGAATTCGTCGCGCGCCGAAATCGACAGGCCTTGAACGGGGGCAACGCCTTCGCGAAGCCTGTAGGCGGACAATGCCGTTCGACCGGGCCCGAAAACGAGGTCCAGGAGAACCTCGGATTCCCATGCATCCTCGTATCGTTCATTGTCCAAGCGAAACATCGCGCGAATTTCCGTTGGCCGGTATGGAATTGACCGCTCAATTTTTGTACGACATCGCCCATACCCTGCAACGAGGCTTCTGTCATGTTCTATCGACCCTCAAACGGGCACGACCTTCCGCACAATCCGTTCAACGCCATTGTTGCGCCGCGCCCGATAGGCTGGATTTCAACGCGAGGCGGCGACGGTTCCGACAATCTGGCGCCCTACTCGTTCTTCAATGCCGTCGCGTATACGCCGCCGCAGGTAATGTTTGCCACCACCGGGGGCAAATCCGATCGCGATCGGGGAAAGGATAGCCTGGCCAATATTCTAGAAACCGAAGTGTTCTGCACGAACTTCGTCGAGTATTCGATGCGAAAAAAGATGAATCTGACATCCGGCTCCTACCGCCGGGATGTCGACGAGTTTGAGTTCGCCGGCATCGATCGATGCGAATGCGAAGCGATCGCCTGTTGCCGCGTAGCGGGCGCGCCGGCCAATTTGGAATGCCGGCTCACGAAGGTCGTCGAGCTAGCCGGCGACGACAATTCGGTCGTTTTCGGAGAAGTGGTCGGAATCCACTTGCGCGACGACTGCATTAGAAACGGCAAGTTCGATTTGCCGAGCTGCCGACCGGTTGCGCGGCTTGGCTACCATGACTATTGTCGCGTGGACGAGGCGTTCAGCATGCTGCGCCCGACTTGAATGGGAAGACGAATGCCTGATACCGTGCTCGGAATCGTCGGCGGCACCGGCGTCTATTCGATCGAAGATCTGGATGCCGCCGAGCGGCACGCGATCGACACGCCGTGGGGCAGGCCCTCCGGCGACCTGACTACGGGATCAGTAGACGGCGTGGATGTCGCGTTCCTGCCGCGCCACGGCGACGGCCACGTCCACTCGCCGAGCGGCATCCCCTATCGGGCCAATATCGCGGCGCTAAAAATGATCGGCGCCACCGACATCGTTTCGGTGTCGGCCTGCGGTTCGTTTCGCGAAGATTTGCCGCCTGGAAGCTTTCTCATCGTCGACCAGTACATCGATCGAACGATTGCGAGAGACAAGTCGTTTTTCGGCGCCGGCTGCGTCGGGCATGTCGCGTTCGCCAAGCCGACCTGCGCAAGAGTTTCAAGCGCCTGCGCGACTGCAGCCTCGGCCGCCGGCGTGGCTTTCAAGAACGGCGGAACGTATTTGGCCATGGAAGGGCCGCAGTTTTCTACGCTCGCGGAATCCAGGCTGTACAGGGAAGTCTGGGGCTGCGACGTCATCGGCATGACGAACATGCCCGAGGCCAAGCTCGCTCGGGAAGCGGAAATCTGCTACGCCGCGATCGCCATGATTACCGACTACGACTGCTGGCATCCGGACCACGGCGATATCGATCTGCCGGCGATTATCGCGACATTGCGCGCGAATTCGGCAAGCGCCGCCAGGCTCCTGCGCAAGCTCCCAAGCATCCTCGGGAGCGAACGCGCCCCTTGCGAGCACGGCTGCGATACGGCACTCGAGCACGCTATCGTTACCGCCCCCGAAAAGCGCGACCCCGAGCTTGTCGAAATGCTGAAAACCGTCGCGGGCAGGGTGCTGGCCCAATGAATTCTTCCAGTGTTCGCTAGGCGATTGGTTCCCCGGCGCAGAGAGGCAGGCTATGGGCGGAGAGATTTCAGTCAAGGACTACATTCGGACCATTCCGGGTTTCCCGAGGCCCGGAATCATGTTCAGGGACGTCACGACTCTGTTCTGCGAACCGGCTGCGTTCCAGTCGGCCGTCGCGCAGTTGGCTGAGCCCTACATTGGGTCCGGCATCGACAAGGTTGCGGGAATCGAGGCTCGCGGCTTCGTCGCCGGCGGAGCCGTGGCCGACCGGCTCGGAGCGGGATTCGTACCGATCCGGAAAAAAGGCAAATTGCCCGGCCCGAGAATTTCCCAGGCATACACTCTGGAATACGGCGAAGAAGTCGCGGAAATCCACGATGATGCCGTCCAGCCCGGCGAGAAAATCCTCCTGCTCGACGACCTCCTTGCAACGGGAGGAACCGCCGAAGCCGCATTGCGGCTGCTGGAACGGCTTGGCGCCGAGGTCGTCGGCAGCGCCTTCATTGTCGATTTGCCCGAATTGGGCGGCCGAAAGCTGCTGGAGAGCCTAGGCCTTCGGGTTCACTGCCTTTGCGAATTCGAAGGCGAATGACCGCCCGGGGCGGCTTCGATTGGAAATACAGCCCCCGGATTCATGATTCCAAGCGGATCCAGAGCGTCCTTCACCCGGCGCATCGACTCCAGAAACGCCGCGTCGCCATGCTCCAGAAGCTCGCTTGTCTTCGTTCTGCCGATTCCGTGCTCGGCGGCGAACGAGCCGCCGAGTTCTACGGCCAAGCCGTAGACCGCGCGGCTAACGGGGGTTCGCAGCGCGGCGCAGTCGTCGCGCCCGCGTCCCTTTGCAGGGAAGACGTTGTAATGAATATTGCCGTCTCCCACGTGCCCGAAGCAATTGACGCGAAATTCTCCTAGCCGGGACAGCAACTCGTCGCCCTTGGCGATGAACTCGGGAATCGCCGATGGAGGGACGGAAACGTCGTGGGACGAAATCGACCCGATTCGACGGTTCGCCTCGGGAATAAGCTCCCTAAACCGCCAAAGCGACCGCCTTTGAGATTCCGAAGCCGCCACGATGCCGTCCGTTGCCAGCCCTCTGTCGAAAGCTTCTCCAGCCGCGCTTTCCAGCATTTGCCCTACGCCGAGCTTGAATTCCGCGCCTATGTCAATGAGCACGGACCATTCCGGCGGGTCGGCGAACGGGATTCTGGCGCCGGGCACGGTTTCGCGAACGAAGCGATAGCTGTTCCCGTGAATCAGCTCGTACGCGGAAATCAGGCTTCCGACGCGCGCCCGCAGCAGCCTTAGCAAGTCCAGCGCCTCGCCCGGGCTCGGAACCGCCAGCAGGCATGTGGATTCTTCGACCAGTTCGGGATGCAGGGCTAGGCTGGCGGCCGTAATAACGCCGAGGGTTCCCTCCGACCCCACGAGGAGGTCCCGCAGGTCGTAGCCGGCGTTGTTCTTCCTAAGCAGCTGCAGCCCGTTCCAAATGCTTCCGTCGGGCATCACGGCTTCAATCCCGAGGCAAAGCCTTCTCGCGTTCCCGTAGCGGATTACGTGCACGCCGCCGGCGTTGGTCGCCAGGCATCCGCCGATATGGCAGCTTCCCTGCGCAGCCGTCGAGAGCGGAAAGATCCTGCCGGCCGAGCGAGCCGCTTCCCGGACGGCCTGAAGCGTGCATCCCGCTTCCGCCACGACGGCATCGTCGCTTTCCGAAATGCTTCGAACTTCATTCATTCTTTCCAGCGACAGCAGAACCGATTCGGGGAGTCCGCTGGCGATTTGGCCGCCCACCAATCCGGTTCCGCCTCCAAACGGCACGATGGCAGTGCGGGCCTCGACGCATAGCTTCACGACCGAAGCCGCCTCTTCCGCGGATTTAGGAGCGACGACAAATGCGCCGTCGGCAAAAATCCGTCCTCTGGGTTCGGTTAGATACTTTTCGCTCACGCTTCTAAATGCCGACGACGGGAGGGCGGCGAATAGCGCGCGGCGCAATGAATCCCCGACCGGATTCAAATGCGCGAGCGACGAAAACGGAATTCTTGGCCTAGCCATTTTCAAGTGGGCTTGCCGCTACGGCGAGCCGTTCGATTCCGCATGCCGGGCGACCTGTCAGAAACCGGCCGGTCCGCGCCTGTCGGAGCGCAAATTCGCGTATAGGACATGGTTGCTCCATCTGCCGTCGATTTCAAGATAGCTTTGCGCGACGCCTTCATATTTGAAGCCGGTTTTTTCCAGCAGCCCGCGAGACGCGACGTTGTCGGGCAGGCAGGCCGCTTCGATGCGGCTCAGGTCCAGCACTTTGAACGCGTGGTGAACCAGCGCGGGCACCGCCTCCTTCATATAGCCGTTTCGAGCGTGCCGCTCGCCGATCCAGTAGCCGATAGACCCGGACCGGGATGGTCCTCGCCTGATATTGTCTAAAGTAATTCCGCCGAGAATTCTTCCCTCCTCCTTGCAGACGAGCAGAAGCGGCATCGCCGTTCCCTGCCTGTGCGACCTGTGGGCCCATGCGACCCGAGAAATAAAGGCTCCTCGACTTAGATGGATCGGCATCCAGCTCGGCTCCCAGGGCCTTAGAAAATCTTCGCTTTCCGAGCGCAATCTCGACCATTCCGCAAAATCGCCGCGCTCGGGCAGTCGCAGTTTGATCCTATCGGTGTGAATGGCCGGCTTTTCGAAAAATTTGAACATCACTCGGAAAGGCGCGCGGTCAGATATTCCAAGCGCGGCGCCGATTTCACGCGCCCATATACGGCCATGGCCGCACTTTCGGATTCAATTAGCTCCTTGGCGAAGTCGCGCGCCTTCAGCGCGTCGACCGCGTCGAATTGAGCGATGATTTCCTCGGTTCCAGGTATCCGGCCGAAAAAGCCCAGATACCGGGCAAGGCGCTCGATCCGGCTTGTCGGGCTTTCCAGCGACATCAGGAATCCGACCCGGATCTGCGTTCGAGCGCGCTCGATCTCGTCCTCGCGAATATCGCTAGCGGACTTTTTTATTTCATCGACGAACAAATTCGCCATTTCCGGCAGCTCTCGCTGGCCCGTTACCGCATGCAGGAGCACGGTTCCGGTATCCGCATAGGAGTTGACGCTGGCCGACACGGTATAGCACAGCCCCCGCTTCTCCCTTGCTTCGGAAAACAGCCGGGACGACGTTCCGCCGCCCATGACGGCGGAATAGACTCGCGCCACGTGATCCTTCGGGCTGAGAAAGCCCGGGGCCTCGAATACCAATGCCAGGTGCGCCTGCTCGATTTTTTTCGACTTGCGGAATTCTCCGCGCGAGAATTTGCCGGGCGCGTCCGGATTCGGCTGCTTCCCGGCCATGCCGCCGAAATAGGATTTCGCCAGCCGCGCGACCTCCTCGTGGTCGATCGCGCCAGCGGCGGCGAGAATCATGTTTTCGGGCACGTATCTTTCGGAAACGAACCGCTTCAGATCGCCGGAATCGAATTTCGAAACAAGGTCCTGAGTTCCGAGTATCGACCGGCCGAGAGACTGGCGGGGATAGATCGATTTCTGCAGGCCGTCGAACAGCATGTCGTCGGGCATGTCCGCCGCCTCGCCGATCTCCTGCAGAATGACGTTGCGCTCCAAATCGATATCGTCGGAATGAAATACGGGGTTGAGTATGATGTCGGAAATCAATTCGATCGCGAGCGGCACGTCTTCGGCTAGCACGCGGCTGTAGAACGCGGTCGCCTCCTTTCCGGTATAGGCGTTCAGCATGCCGCCGACGCCTTCGATCGCCTCGTTGATTTCGGTTGCCGTGCGCGTCGTCGTCCTTTTGAACGCCATGTGCTCGAGAAAGTGGGCGATGCCGTTCTGCTCGCGCCTTTCGTGGCGGCCGCCGGCGAAAACGTAGAGGCCAACCGCCGCGGATTTCAATCCGGGCATGTCTTCGGTCGCGATCCGGAAGCCGTTGTCGAGCGCGACTGTCCGGATGCTCACGCCGGAAGCCCTCCGCGTATCGCGTCCTTGATTTCATCGATATCGTTGTCGACGGAATGAACTCTCTCCGCCGCCCGGTGAATTCCGTCGAAGCGAGCCGGCAATTTCGGCGAAATTCCGATCGCCCTTTCGACGGCTTCCGGAAATTTCGCGGGATGCGCCGTTGCCAGCGATACCATCGGCGCGGTTCCGCGCGAAGCTCCCTGATCCGATGCGACCTTGACGCCGACCGCCGTATGCGGGCAGACGACGGCGCCCGACCGTCGAAATGTTTTCGCTATTGTTTCAATCGTTTCGGCCTCCGTGCAGGTTCCGCTCGCAAAGCGTTCGCGAAGCCACGTCAATGCGGGCTCGGCGATTTCAAAGCCGCCTTCGGATGCAAGCCGAGCCATCATTCCCGCGATCGCGTTGCCGTCGCGTCCGCAGGCTTCGAATAGCGCCCGTTCGAAATTCGAACTCACCTGAATATCCATCGAAGGGCTTATGGAAGGCTTCACGTCCGCCGTGCGGTAATGCCCCGAACCGATCGCCCTGTCCAGAATATCGTTCTGATTGGTCGCGAGCACAAGGCGCTCGATCGGAAGCCCCGACGCGCGAGCGGCGTGGCCCGCGAATATATCTCCGAAATTTCCCGTCGGCACCGTAAAGGAAACCTTTCGCGCGGGCGCCCCGAGAGCGGACGCCGACGCGAAGTAGTAGACCATCTGGGCGGCGACGCGAGCCCAGTTTATGGAATTGATGCCGGCCAGCGACATCTCCCGCCTGAAACGGGCGTCGTTGAACATGTCCTTGACGCGAGCCTGGCAATCGTCGAAGTCTCCCCGTACGGCC
Organism: Albidovulum sp. bin36; assembly: GCA_002238565.1. GTDB lineage: Bacteria > Pseudomonadota > Alphaproteobacteria > Rhodobacterales > Rhodobacteraceae > JAPPFL01. The sequence continues at coordinate 19,937 of MPMP01000057.1, read as the reverse complement.
AAGGCGTGAACGTTGCTGTCGCGCGGCGTCGTCATCTGCCTGCGCTGCACTTCCGACACCCTGCCTTCGGGAAAGAGAATGAACACGGATACCGACTCCAGGCCCCGGAACGCCTCGATGGCGGCGGATCCGGTATCGCCGCTGGTGGCGCCGATTATCGTCGCCCGCTCTCCGCGCCTGGACAGGGCCGCCTGAAAAAGCCGGGCTACGAGCTGCATCGCGAAATCCTTGAACGCGAGCGTAGGTCCGTGGAACAGCTCCAGCAGAAAGACGTTCGGTTCGATCTGCGCAAGCGGGCAGCGGGCGGCATGGCCGAAGCCCTCGTACGAGCGTTCCACGTAATCGCGGAGATTCGCGTCGGAAACCGATTCTCCGACAAACGGCTTCATGACCCGAAACGCCGTTTCCTCGTAGGTCAAGCCGGAGAATCCGGCTATGTCCGCTTCGGAAAATCTCGGCCAGCGTTCGGGCACGTAGAGGCCGCCGTCGCTCGCCAGTCCCGCGAGCATCGCCGATTCGAAGTCGAGCGGCGGCGCCTTGCCCCTCGTAGAAACATATCGCATTGGCTTCAGTCCCGATGATCCAGGCTAGGCGCGCTTCAGGTGTAGGCGCCGCACCCAGTAGGCGGTCATGGCGAGCCAGATCGCGGCGAGCGAAAACCACGTGGCCGCGTATTGCAAATGATTGTTGGGAACGCCGCGCGAATCAACCGGCCACGGCTCCACGGCGCTCGCCTCGCCTTCCGAGCTGCGCGCAACGACCATTACCGGCTCCGTGCCGAGCGCGTCGGCCATGGATTCAACGTCTCGCGCGAACCACAGGTCCCCGTCCGGCTCCGGCGTAAAGATCCGGTCCCATTCCCTGGGCCAATGGAGATTGCCTTCGACATCGAGACGCGCATCCTCGGATATCTCGCCGATTCGGCTCTCCCTGACAAAGCCTCTGTCGAGGAGCACGCGCCTTTCGCCGGATTCGAACGCGGCGACGATTCTGTAGCCGGGACCGAGGCCTTGGCGGCTGGTAAGCACGCGGAGCTGCCGTCCCGTCAAGCGCCCCGAGAGGGAAACGGCGAGAAAGTTGTCGATCGACGGCGCGGGGCTTTCCGGCAGCTCTACTGGAAGGGCGGCGATTCGGTCGCTGATTTCGGACAGCAGGCTTTGCTTCCAGTTCAGGCGCTGCACCTGCCACGCGCCTAGGGAAACGAGCACGGCCGCTCCCGCCAATCCGAATGCGGCGGGGCCGATCAGCCCGCGAATCACGGCGCCGGCTCCTTGTCCGCCCGGCGGGCCCGGACTGCGTCCGCAATCAGGGCGGCGCCTTGCTTCCGCTCGCCGAACGAAAGGCTAGCTGCCCCAGATGTAGACGGCGCAGAACAGGAATAGCCAGACGACATCGACGAAGTGCCAATACCATGCCGCCGTTTCAAAGCCGATATGCTGCTCCGGCGTGAAATGGCCGCGCCGGGCGCGAAACAGGCAGACGAGAAGGAAGATCGTGCCGATGATGACATGCGCCCCGTGGAATCCGGTCGCCATGAAAAAGCTCGCCCCGTAGATGTTCCCGGAAAACCCGAAGGCCGCGTGGCTGTATTCGTAGGCTTGGAAAAACGTGAACAAGCAGCCGAGAATCACCGCCAGTATCAAGCCGTTGACCAGATCCTTCCTGTTGTTCTCGTGGGCGATCGCATGGTGGGCCCAAGTGGCCGCGGCTCCCGAGCTCAATAGTATCAGCGTGTTGATTAACGGGAGATGCCAGGGGTCGAACGGCTCGATGCCGACAGGCGGCCAGACCCCGCCGGACCCCTCCTCCATGGGATAGATCGCATGCTTGAAAAAGGTCCAGAACCATGCCGAGAAGAACATGATCTCCGACATGACGAACAGAATGAACCCGTATCGAAGCCCGAGCCTAACAACCGGCGTGTGGTCGCCGACGCCCGATTCAACGATCACGTCCGACCACCACGCGACCATCGTGTAGGCGATCATTGCGACTCCGGCCAGCAGGACCCACGGCCCTTGCTCGTGCATGAACAGAACCGCGCCGAAGAGCATCGTGAAAATGCCGACCGCGCCGATGAAGGGCCAGATCGAGGGGTCTAGGATGTGATAGTCGTGCTGTTTCTCGTGCGCCATTACAAGTTTCCTGAAAAGTTATCCATTGGCGGGTTCGGTTGCCGCCGCGCTGCTCAGCGCCAAAGCTTCCGCCTCGTCGGCGACATGGAAAGTATAGGACAGCGTAATCGTATTCACCGAGCCGGCTTCGATATCGTCGACGATTTCGGGATCGACATAGAAGCTTACCGGCATCCTCGCGGTTTCGCCCGGCTCCAGCAGCTGCCTCTGAAAGCAGAAGCACTCGATCTTTACGAAATACTCCCCGGCCGAATACGGGTAGACATTGAAGCTAGCGGTTCCCGCGACGGGCCGATCCGTCGGATTGTAGGCGACGTAGTAGGCGAGCGCGGTCTCGCCGATTCGGATTTCGGTCGCGGTCGTTTCGGGCCGGAATTCCCAGGGCATTCCGCGCTCCAGGCTCGCGTCGAATCGCACTCGCACCGTCCGGTCCAGGATGTCCTGATCGGCCGTCGCTTCGCCGACTGAAGTCGTGCCCCCGAATCCGGTCACGCGGCAGAACCAGTCGTAGAACGGCACGGAGGCCCAGGCCAACGCGCCCATGAGCGCCGCGACCGCGGCGAGAGCGGCCAGCGACCGGCGGTTTCGCGCGATCGCCGTCAACGCGAATTCTCCAGTAGCGAAGGGCGAATCGCGTGGTCGAACGCTTCCATCATGTGGCCGCCGGACAATTTCACGATCGTAATGCCGAAAACCAGCGCGACGAACAGTCCGAGAATCCCGCCGACCAGCGCATTGCGCCGCCAGCGATTGGCGAAAGCCGGATGCTCCTTTCGAAAAACCATCTTCACACCCATTGCGGCCAGGCGATCGCCTCGCCGAGCGCCCAGCGAAGGGCCGCGTCGGCAACGAGGCCCGCGAACAGCAGGAACAGAAAGGCGATCGAACGGTAGAAGAACTTCCTTTCGACCGCGTAGCGGTCCAGCGCCGATTCCGCTTCGCTCCGCCGCGCCACCCGAACCGCTTTCCGCAGCAAATCGGCATTGAGGCCGACAGCGAGCAGCAGCGTCGCCGGCCCGCCGATGCTGCTGAAGGCGAGCGCGGCCGAAACCGGGACGAGTAGAACGGCGTAGGCGAAAATCTGCCGCCGGGTCGAGCGCGGCCCCTTCGCAACATTCATCATCGGCACGCCGGCCTTCGAGTAGTCGTCGGAAACAAAAAGCGACAGCGACCAGAAGTGGGGGGGCGTCCAGAAAAAGATGACTAGAAACATCAGGACGCTTTCAATCCCGATGCCGCCTGTCGCGGCCGCCCAGCCGATCATCGGCGGGAAGGCGCCCGCGGCCCCGCCGATTACGATATTCTGGGGCGTAAGCCGCTTCAAATACATGGTATAGAAGACGACATAGTATACGATTGTCAGCGCGAGCAAGGCGCCGGCCAGCACGTTGGCTGCCAATGCGAGCATGACGACGGATATGCCCGATAGCAGAAGGCCGATCGAAAGAGCGTCCTCGCGATCTATTTTGCCGGCGGGTATCGGCCTGCCGCGGGTTCGGCGCATAATTGCGTCGATGTCGGCGTCCCACCACATGTTCAGCGCTCCCGACGCGCCCGCTCCGGCGGCGATGAATAGAATCGACGCGAACCCGATCAGCGGATGAAGCTGAGACGGCGCCACGAGCATGCCGACCGCGGCCGTAAAAACCACAAGCGACATGACGCGGGGCTTGAACAGCTCGAAGACATCCCGGATTCCGGTATCATCTCCCCGATCTATGAATTCCGCGTTTGACATTCGCCCTTTTCCTTGCCCGACCGGACAGCCGGCCTTCGAACCGGCGTCAGTTGGACGCCAGGATCACCTGATCGCCCTTCTCGACCGACGCGAATTCCTCAATGGCGTCTTCAAGCCATTTCTCGTACGCTTCCTGGCTGACGACCTTGACGGTGATCGGCATGTAGGAATGGTCCTTTCCGCATAGTTCCGAACACTGGCCGAAATACACGCCCTCCACTTCGGGCTTGAACCACAGCCCCGCCAGCCGCCCGGGAACGCCGTCCTGCTTCACGCCGAACGAGGGAATCGTCCACGCATGAATTACATCGGAACCGGTCACGTGGACCACGACGGTCTTGTCGACCGGCAAAACGACGGCCGTGTCGGTGGCTAGCAGATACTCGTCCTCCGAGTAGCCGTACTCCTCCAGCTCCTCCTTGGCCAGCATGAAGCTGTCGAACTCGATTCCGTGGTCGGGATATTCGTATGTCCAGAACCACTGGCTTCCCGTGGCCTTGATCGTAATGTCCGCCTCGGGCAGAATCTGCTGCTTGAAGAGCATCGGCAGCGAAAGAACGCCGATAAACACTAGTATGACGACGGGGATGAGAGTCCACGCCACTTCAATCGGCGTATTGTGGGTGAATCGGGCGGCTTGCCTGCTGACTCGGCTGTTGTACCGCACGACAACCCAGAGCAGCAATCCCAGAACGAAGACGCAGATCACGCTAATGATGACGAGCAGCATGTCGTCCAGCCAAACTATATCCCGCGCAACTTCCGTTGTCGCCGGCTGAAACCCGTACGCGCCGTCAACCGGGCGCCCGATGATTTCGAGCTTCTGGTCGACATCGACCGCCCCCGCGAACCCGGTCGCCGCCAGCGTCGCGCCGAAAAAGCCGAGCAAAAATCTTTTGTCGATCATGGATCGCTTCCCGAATTGATTCCGCCAGACGGCGCGCCGTGTCGCGCCGATAGAATCCTTGGTTGTTAGGCGGCTCTGAAAAACATAATAATGCGGGAATCGCAAGAACCTTGAAGACGCAATTCGCTGTCGCGCCGCAAGCGGCGGAGCAAATTCCCGGCGAGGATGGAAATGGCCACGAACGACGACAGATTTCGACCCTTTGAAACATCGCTGGATCAAGCCGCGACTCTCGCGATTTTGCGGGAAACGGCCGCCGGCGCCGACGACAGCGAGCTATTTTTCGAACGCCGGAAAAACGAATTTCTCGTCTTCGACGACGGCAGGATATCGAATGCGAGCTTCACGGCGCGGGAGGGCTTCGGACTTCGCGCCGTGAAGGGAGAAGCGACCGGATACGCGCACTCCAGCGAAATCACCGAAGCCGCCGTCAGGCGGGCGTCCAAAACCGCCCGGCTCGCGGTTCGGCAGGGCGGAGGAACGCTGTCGCCTCCCCCTAGGAGGACGAACCGCAGGATTTACAGCGACGTCAACCCCGTGGGCGAGCGCGAATTCGCCTCCCAGGTGGATCTGCTCAAGGAAATCGATGCCTACGCGCGCGGCGCGGATAAGCGCGTCGTGCAGGCGACCGCGATGCTTTCGACGTCGTTCCAGGAAATCGAGATACTTCGGCCGGACGGCGATTCGGCGAAAGACTCCAGGCCGATGTCGCTTATGCGCGTGGCCGTAATCGTCGAAGAAAACGGCCGTCGCGAAACCGGCTCCGCGGCCGCCGGCGGACGAATCGGCATGGCGAGCCTCGGCGAGAAGGATCCCTGGAAGAGCCTCGTCGAGGAAGCCTTGCGAATCGCGCTCGTAAATCTGGAAGCGATTCCCGCGCCCGCCGGCGAAATGGATGTCGTTCTGGGCCCCGGCTGGCCCGGAGTCCTATTGCATGAAGCCGTCGGCCACGGACTGGAAGGCGACTTCAACCGCAAGCAAACCTCGGCTTTCGCGGGGCTCATGGGCAAGCGCGTCGCGGCGCAAGGGGTAACCGTGATCGACGACGGGACGATTCCGGATAGGCGAGGATCGATTACTATCGACGACGAGGGCACGCCTAGCCGGGCCAACGTTCTTATCGAGGACGGGATTTTGGTGAAATATCTTCAGGATCGGCAAAATGCGCGGCTCGTCGGCGTTCAGCCGACCGGAAACGGCCGCCGGGAATCCTACGAGCATTCTCCGATGCCCCGCATGACCAATACGTTCATGCAGGGCGGCGATGCGAAGCCGGAAGAAGTGCTGGCCGAATTGAAGGACGGCGTATTCGCCGTCGGCTTCAGCGGCGGGCAAGTGGACATTACGAATGGAAAGTTCGTGTTTTCCTGCACAGAGGCCTACCGGGTGCGGAACGGAAAGGTGGGCGAGCCTGTAAAAAGCGCGACCATTATAGGCGACGGCGCAACCGCATTGCAAAGAATCAGGGCGATCGGCAACGATTTGAAACTCGACCCGGGCGTCGGCAACTGCGGGAAAAACGGCCAGTGGGTTCCGGTCGGGGTCGGCCTCCCGACCCTTCTAATCGGCGGCCTTACCGTCGGAGGCAGCGCGGCTTGAATGCGCGCGTGCAGCCGAAACGCCACACTCTCTCCCCATCGGTGTCGAACAAAATTGACTTGTTTTGAATTCTCGTTGATTCACGACACTCCTCCCCGATAACCGCTGGAGTCCCGGATGCCCGTCGTCGTCGTAGAATCGCCTGCAAAGGCCAAGACCATTGAGAAGTACCTTGGCAAAGGCTATTCGGTTTTCGCCACTTTCGGACATATCCGCGATCTTCCCAGCAAGAACGGCTCCGTAGAGCCGGAAAACGATTTCGCGCTCAAGTGGGAGCTTCATGCCAAATCCCAAAAGCACGTCAAGGATATTGCCAGCGCCGTCGCCAAGGATTCCCGCCTGATTCTAGCAACCGATCCCGACCGCGAGGGGGAAGCCATTAGCTGGCATCTGTACGAAATCCTCAAGAAGCGGAAGCTGATCGGCGACAAGCAGGTTGAACGAGTGGTTTTCAACGCGGTGACCAAGCGGGCGGTCCTCGAAGCCATGGAATCGCCGCGAGAATTGAATCTGGAACTGGTCCAGGCCTACCTGGCCAGACGCGTTCTCGACTATCTCGTCGGCTTCAATCTGTCGCCGGTGCTGTGGAGAAAACTTCCCGGCGCCAATTCGGCCGGGCGAGTGCAGTCGGTCGCGCTTCGGCTAATCGTCGAGCGCGAATTCGAAATCGTTTCGTTCAAGCAGCAGGAATACTGGACGGTCAAGGCCGACCTGGCCAAATCCGGCGGAAACGGGTTTTCGGCATTGCTGACAGTTCTGGACGGGCAAAAGCTCGAAAAATTCGATCTCGCCCGCAAGGAGCAGGCCGACCGCGCCGTAGCCGAAATCGAATCGCGCGATTTGAAAGTGCTGTCGGTAAAATCCGGCAAAAAGGCGCAAAGACCGCCACCTCCATTCGCGACCGCGACGCTCCAGCAGGATGCGGGCAGAAAGCTGGGATTCAACACGCGCAGAACGATGTCGCTCGCGCAGAAGCTCTATGAAGGCGGCCATATCACCTATATGCGCACGGACGGCATAGAAATGGCGCCGGAAGCCGTCGCGAGTTTGCGCTCGACGATACAGCGGCGATACGGCGACGCATACCTGCCCGAGACGGCGAATTACTTCAAGAACAAAGCCAAGAACGCGCAGGAGGCTCACGAGTGCATCCGGCCTACCGACTTCGAGGCTTCGCAGAATGCGCTGCGCGTCGAAGAGGATCAGCGAAAGCTCTACGATCTGATATGGAAGCGAGCGGCTGCGAGCCAAATGGCGAATGCGAGATTTGAGCAGACGACCGTCGACATCGGATCGGGCGACGGACAGGTGGTACTTCGGGCCAACGGTCGCGTCATGCTTTTCGACGGATTCCTTAAAATCTACGAGGAAGGCAGGGACGACGCTTCGAAGGAGACCGCCGAGCGGCTGCCGCCTCTCGTTGAAGGCGACGAACTCAATAAGCTGAAAATCGCCGCCGAACAGCATTTTACCAAGCCGCCCGCCAGATTCAGCGAGCCGATGCTCGTTAAGCGCATGGTTGAGCTTGGCATCGGCCGCCCGTCGACCTACGCTTCAATCGTAGCGACGATTCAGGAAAGAGGCTATGTCGCCCTAGAGAAGAAAGTTCTGGTTCCGCAGGGAATCGGCGTTTTAGCAACCGTTTTCTTGAAACAGCACTTCGAACGCTACATTCAGTACGAGTTCACGGCGAGCATGGAGGAGAACCTCGACGACGTTTCCGGCGGCCGCAAGCACTGGAAGGTTGTTCTGAACGAATTCTGGGACGACTTTTCCAAGGTCGTTCTGGCTACCAGCGATCTACGCGTAGGCCAGGTTCTAGAGGAAATAACCGAGGGCCTCGTGCCGCTGCTCGAAACGGACGATTCGGAAGAAAGAGATCCTCGCACGTGCCCCAAATGCGGGAACGGCAGGCTAGTCGTCAGGACGAGCAGGTTCGGGAAAGCGTTCTTCGGATGCACCGAATATCCAGACTGCAACTTCGGCAAGAACCTGCTCGGCGACGGCGACCAGGCGAACGGAGCCGCAAGCGACCGCGAATTGGGAACGGATTCCGCTGGGCTCCCGATCAAGGTTCGAAGCGGTCGATACGGACCCTACGTTCAGCTGGGACCGAGCGGCGATCGGAAAGTCAAACCCAGGTTCTGTTCGATTCCGAAGGGCATCGATCCGGCGTCGGTAACTCTGGAAACAGCAAATTCGCTGCTTTCGCTACCTAGATCCATCGGCAACCATCCGGAAGACGGTCGGGAAGTGCGCGTCGGCATCGGGCGCATGGGACCCTATCTTAAGCATGGCTCCAAGTATGCCTCGATCGCGGACGCGAGCGAAACTTTCACTATCGGGATGAATCGAGCCGTTGAGCTTTTGGCGGCAGCACCGGCGAAGGGCCGAGCGGCACGCAGCGTAATCAAGGAGCTAGGCGACCATCCGGAATTGGGCGGGCCCATCCAAGTCTTGAACGGTCGCTACGGTCCCTATGTCAATTGGAGCAAAGTCAACGCGCCGATTCCTAAAACCGTAATTCCCGAACAGGTCGAACTGGAACAGGCGATCGAATGGATCGATCAGCGGAAAAAAAATCCAAAGGGCCGCTCGTCGGCCCGGAAGCAAAAGCAGCAATGATCGGAAAGCTCAACCATGTCGCAATCGCCGTTAAGGACATTCGGGCGGCGGCCGAGACTTATAAATGCAATTTGGGCGCTTCGGTCGGCGACGTGTCCGAACAGCATGAACACGGCGTCAAAGTCGTTTTCATCGACTTGCCCAACACGAAGATCGAACTGATTTCTCCGCTTGGCGAGAGCAGCCCGATAAGCAAGTTTCTGGAAAGGAATCCTCTCGGAGGAATCCACCACGTTTGCTACGAAGTCAAAGACATCGTTGAAGCTCGCGACCATCTCATAAGCAGCGGCGCCCGCATTCTAGGCGACGGCGAGCCGAAAACAGGCGCGCACGGAAAGCCTGTACTGTTCCTCCATCCGAAGGATTTCGACGGCGTTCTTGTGGAACTCGAAGAAGCCTAGCCGATGTCCGTAGTTTCGGCGCTGGTGCTTTATGCTGTAATTTGGTTCCTGTGCCTGTTCGTCGCGTTGCCGATGAACATCCGTTCGCAGGAAGAGGAAGGCGACGTAGCTCCCGGAACCCCCGCTTCGGCGCCGTCCAACCCCAAGCTAAAGGTCAAAGCGAAATGGGCGACGATTTCGGCGGCGCTGATCTGGATTCCGTTGAGCCTTGCAATCGAATTCCGCCTGATCACAATCGAAGATATTGATTATTTCAGTCGGTGGGGCGACGGTCGCTACGGATAAGTCCCGCATATTTGGCCCGGCGGCCGTTCCAAGCCGAATCCGAAGGCATCGGGGGAGCAAAGTTGCCGCCGCCGGCGCGCGCAAGTCACTGGACGCTGCGGGCGCTCGCGAAAAAGGCGGGGATCGCCGTCTCGACGGTGTTCGGCATCCTGAAGCGCAACGGCCTCAAACCCTCAGGGTCAAGACATTCAAGGTCTCCCGCGACCCGAGGTTCGAGTTGAAGGTCCGCGACGTCGTCGGCCTCTACGTCAACCCGCCCGACCACGCTGTCGTCATCTCGGCGGACGAGAAGACACAGATCCGGGCATTGGGACGGAGGCAGACGCCCCTGCCGATGAAGCACGGCCATCCCGAGACCCGCACTCACGACTACAAGCGCAACGATACTACATGCCTGATGGCGGCCCTCGATGTCGCCGCCGGAAAGGTCACCGGCCAGATGGTCGCGCGTCACCGCTCGGCGGAATTCCTCGCCTTCCTCGATCTCGTCTCCGAAGGGATCAAGCCCGGAACCCAGGTTCATGTCGTCCTCGACAACGTCTCCTCCCACAAGTCCACCGAGGTCAACGAATGGCCGAAGGACAACGCCAATCGGACGTTTCACTTCACTCCGACCTCGGCCTCGCGGATGAATGCCGTCGAGGGTTTCTTCTCAAAGCTCTCAAGGCAGAGGCTCAAGCACGCGATCTTCAACTCGCTCGACGAGTGCATTGCGGCGATCAAGGGCTACATCGAGCACCGCAATGCGAATGACGCCCGCCCGTTCCGCCGGAGCAAGAAGCCGGAAGACCTCGTGGAGGCGTGGAAGAAAGGGCACCGGAAGCTGCAGGAATCGGCATCGTGAAAAAGAACCAAAACACTAGAGGGCGAGGCCTCGCCGGCGCCTTCGAGGCGGCCTGGAACGGTCACGTCAAGGCCGTCCCGGTGGATCAAGGTCAGGCCGGCTTTCTAGCCGCGCTGCACGAGTCGGCGGGCGGGGGCGCGCAGGCCCTGGCGGTGATCGCCTTCGAGTCGGCGGACCTGGCCATTATCCGCTAGTCGATCAACAGGGAAAGCAGGCGCAGCGGGGAGAGGGTCACAGACATTCGAGCCCTATGACACCGGCTCCCAGAGCTCGATCGCGTTGCCTTCAGGGTCGTGGATTCGGGCGAAGCGGCCGATGCCTGCCATCTCGCTTTCGTCGCTGACCTCTATTCCTGCGGATGTCAGTTGCGCGACCATTGCGTCGAGATCGACGACGCGAAAGTTGAGCATGAACGTCTTGTCTGCCGAGAAATAGTCCGTGTTCGCTTTGAAAGGCGAGAAGACCGTGACCCCGGCCTCGGTTCTCCAAGGGGTCATCTCCATGTTCGTCGGGGCCTGATCGATTCCAAGATGATCCTTGTACCAGTTCGCTAGCCCCTCGGGGTCCCTGGCCCGAAAGAAGAAACCGCCGAATCCCTGAACTTTCTGCATGTCACGCCCTCCTGCCAGTGCCGAGACTATCAAGGACGCCGACGACTGCCAACACCGGAAAGGCCTGTGGCCGGCAGCCGGGCCAGCCGAATGCCAAGTCGCCGCCGGCGGCGCGCGCAAGTCACTGGACGCTGCGGGCGCTGGCGAAAAAGGCGGGGATCGCCGTCTCGACGGTGTTCGGCATCCTGAAGCACAACGGCCTGAATCCCCACAGGGTCAAGACATTCAAGGTCTCCCGCGACCCGAGGTTCGAGTTGAAGGTCCGCGGCGTCGTCGGCCTCTACGTCAACCCGCCCGACCGCGCTGTCGTCATCTCGGTGGACGAGAAGACACAAATCCAGGCATTGGGACGGACGCAGACGCCCCTGCCGATGAAGCCCGGCCATCCCGAGACACGCACTCACGACTACAAGCGCAACGGTACTACCTGCCTGATGGCGGCCCTCGATGTCGCCGCCGGAAAGGTCACCGGCCAGATGGTCGAGCGTCACCGCTCGGAGGAATTCCTCGCCTTTCTCGATCTCGTCTCCGAAGGGATCAAGCCCGGAATCCAGGTTCATGTCGTCCTCGACAACGTCTCCTCCCACAAGTCGGCCGAGGTCAACGAAGGGCCGAAGAACAACGCCAATTGGACGTTTCACTTCACGCCGAGCTCGGCCTCGCGGATGAATGCCGTCGAGGGTTTCTTCTCCAAGCTCTCGAGGCAGAGGCTCAAGCACGCGATCTTCAACTCGCTCGACGAGTGCATTGCGGCGATCAAGGGCTACATCGAGCACCGCAATGCGAATGACGCCCGCCCGTTCCGCTGGAGCAAGAAGCCGGACGACCTCGTGGAGGCGTGGAAGAAAGGGCGCCGGAAGCTGCAGGAATCGACATCGTGAAAAAGAATCAAAACACTAGGGCGGTTATTCGTCATTCGCGACAATTCCTCGCCCGAGACGGTCACAATCTTGCTTCCGCCACCCGAAAACGATGGAATGCATGCGTAAAAGCGGCGATGCCGACCAGCGGCACAACCAGATTCAAGATCGGAATACTTAAAAGAAACGCAACCGCAGACCCTTCCAGCCAAATTGCAATGCGGTTTCGCCTGCGGATACTATCCGTATCATCCTTGCTTACGCGTAGCTCCGCGCACAGCGTATAATACTCGCGTCCAATCAAATAGCCGTTCATGGCGAGAAAAATCACCGGGGCCAGCGGCGGCACGGCCAGGTAGGCCGCCAAGGCAATCAAATTGGCGGCCGAGACCAACAGAAAGAATTTCAACGATCCGGCAATCTGAGCAATTCGGCTCATTTCCTTTGGAAAACCGAGGCCGGGGTAGTGCTTTCTCTCGACCGCGCCTGCGATTTCATCGGCGAAAAGGCCTATGACTGCCGATGTTACCGGTAGCGCCAGGAACGCCATCGTAGAAAATATCGCCGCAGCCGAAAAAAACACCCCGACGAATTCGTTGCCAATCCAATTGGCAATTCCGAAATTCCGGGACCAGTCGCCCAGGGTCCAAATCAATAGCTCGCGGAGTCCCCAGGCCGCAAGCACAAGAGCAATGATCGTCAGGAGAATTGCCCTAATCAATACGCTCCGAAGTTCCGGTTCGACGACTTGTTCGAACGCTTTTAGAAAGTCGCGGAAGATCAATTCTGTAGCCAGGTAGTTATCGCGTCGATATTTGGCCGCGGTCTTTCAGGGGGCGCGCTGGATTCCGTTCCCAAATGAATAAATCCGGCGATAAACTCCTCCGTCGCCAGTCCGTAAACTTCGCTGCAAAATTCATCGTCGTAGGCAGTGAATCCGGTCAGCCAATTGGCTCCCCAGCCCGCTGCGAGAGCAGCGTTCAGCAGCGACAGGCAAACGGCTCCGGCCGAAAGGACTTGCTCGCGGACAGGAATAGTTTCGGATTTCCTTGGCGACCCAACGACCGCGACTACTAAATTCGCGTCGCCGAAAGCGGAAACGGCCTTGTTCAATTTGTCCGGGTCCATTCCAAGCCGTTCGCCGCGACTCCTTGCCAATTCTGAAATCCTTACTAGCTGATTGCGCTCCATTACGATAAACCGCCAAGGCTCCAGCTTCCCGTGGTCGGGCGAGCGCGCTGCAGCGGTAAGGAGCGCGCGCAGCTCTCTGCGATCCGGCGCCGGCGCTTTCAGGGTTTTTGCCGGCCTCGACCGGCGGCTCTGCAAAAACTCGAGCGCTGCAATATTTCTTTCTGCCATTGTTCCTCGCTGATCTAGCATCCTATCCGCTAGCGGCAAGCGCGATTCAAAATGCTAACCTCGATGACACATAACTTGGCAACTGCGAACACGTATGCAAGCAGTCTAAATCGATTTTGCACATTTAATTTCAGCACCTTAGCCATAGCGCAGGCCGCCGCTTACTCTGCCGTTTTCAATCCGGACGCGCAAGCTGCGTGAGGTCTTTACCACGAAGTCTTTCAGGAACAGAGCGTTCTTTGCGCCCTTGAAGCGGGTGCGGATCAAATTTCTTGCCGGCGGCAAAAAAGCGATTTGATGCCGCGAGTTGAACAACCGAATCCCGAACTATTTACAGTGGCGTTCAATAGCATGATCACGAAATTTGATTGGCAACCGGCATCGGCGAAACCGAACGGCAAGAATTCCAGGAAATCTGAGCCCCGCCTATTGTTCCAAGCCCTTTGCACTCCACCGAACACGAACAACGTTCTCCCGTTAACTGGCGTACTTTGGTCGGGCCGAATGCCGACGGAGACCACGGTAGCCTAGTAGCTTCTTGCCCGCGAGCGGAACATAGAGCCGGTTCGCATGCTCTGCGCCGGATTCGCTATCATTCCCAATAACCTCCCTAAATTGTCGACGGCAGTTTCACCAGGCGCTTGGGACGCAGGTTCGTCCGCTCTTGAAAAGTCATGTTCAGCTTGTCGATGGTCGCGTGGGCTGGCAGTTAGGCGAGGGCTTCGCGAAAGGCGCGCTCGGGCGGCGAAACCTTGAGCGACCGGCGCTAGGGACTCACCGTCGGGCCGTGCCCCTCCCCGGGCACGTTCTCGCACCGGTTTTCGTCCTTCTCGACAAAGCCGGGCCGCGTTCAGTGCTTATGTACAGCCAATGGGCAGGCTGCCGTGCCGGGCAAACCGACAGCCACCGTCAGGATGCATCGGACAGCACGAAAGCTTTGCATCACTCCAAGCCTGCGTGCCGATATATTCCTCGGCGGAAAGGTCTGTCTTGCAGAGGAGCTGCACCGAACAGTCCGCGGTCCGGCGGACGGCTATCGGCGCAGGCCATTCTTTCATCGTAGTCGACGGCTGCGCAGAAGCGCGGGATTTTGGCGACTCCCCGCGCTTTTGCTGGATTGCATTTTTTTCCTAGTGCCTGAGACTCATTGTCGCGAGCGGCATCTTCGCCGGTTGGCATCGAAAACACTTCCGATTTGCCATTCCAAATGCCCCCTGCGAAGACTGAATGCGATCTGATTTGCTTCGCTATTGTTTCGAACTTGCAAAAGATAATCACAATTCTTCACAATTTCGGCGTATAAATATTGCATGCTTTAGACGATATGAAAAAACAGTACCGCTTCCATTTTCAGTTGGCAGCAAAATTTTCAGTGATGCGCCGGTTCCTTCTGGAAAACAGGTTCGAATACACTGGCAATTCAAAAATAATGATATTCGGTGTTACGCGCTTGCAGCGGCTTTTGCCTTTCCGTCAATCGCACAGCTCATACTTTGTCGGCATGCTTGCCGATCCGAGGTTTTGTCCCTAATTGGGCACGGCTTTCCGAATCGCGTAATTTTTCCCTTCGAGCAGATTTATTGAGTGGGTCCCGATCAAGTCTGAATTTTTGAGGCGAAATGCAGGCAATCTAGATGACAGGCAATAGAAGCTCCATGGTCTCCGTCGCTCGGGAGAAGCGCAAGGTGCAGAATTCGCCGAGCCACGCAAGGCGTTTGAGTAGTTCGAGAAGCGTTCCAGCATTCCGCTTCAAGCGGATAAATGCGAGTTCACGAGGTCTAGGTATTCCGACCGGGCGATCGCATGCACTGTCGGTTCATATGCCTTTGAAACGGGAGGATTCGTTCGGCGACTGCTGCAAGAATCCGACGAGCAAGCAGCAGGTGCCGGAAGCAGCGATGCAGGTAAAAGTCAAAACCGGGTTCTCCGAAATCAGTAGCATACATTGCGTCCGCAACGGCGCGTCCGACCAATTTCTGCTCCGCACTTCGATAATGAACCAGCGCCGGGCCGATGCCGCCGAAGTTTGCACGGATCAAACTGATTTCGCTTTATCCTGTTTTTCAACTCGGGCGAGCCACTAGAAATGCATGTCCGAATTCGCCCTTGCATTAACCGATCCTAGTTAACTCTTTGGAGCTTTCCGCCGCATAGCCTCCAATCGAAATGGCAAAAATAGGACACGACAATGTTTCATCTTCTTGCTTCAAAGGCCGAGCGTATTCACGTCTGCGCTCATCGGGGAAATTCCATCGACCGTCCGGAAAACACGATGGCGGCATTTCAGCGAGCTGTCGATCTCGGCTGCGATTCACTTGAAATCGATGTCGTGCTCAATGCAGACGGTGAAATCGTCGTTCTGCACGACCTCACTGTTGATCGAACTACGAACGGAAGTGGATTCGCCGAGGACTTGACGACTTCAGAGATAACTTCGCTGGACGCGGGGTCGAAGTTCGATCCGAAATTTTCGGGTGAACGCATCCCGTTGCTGAAGCGGGTTTTAGAATTCGCTTGCGATCACGGAATTGGAATTTATTGCGAAACAAAGGAATACTACAATACTGATAAGCTTATTACGCGATTGCGGGAGATTCTCGAACAATCCGGGGCTGCCGACCGAGTCGTCGCGATTTCCTTCGATCACCTTCAACTCGCCGCTGCCAAAAAGGCTATTCCGGGACTTCGTACAGAAGGAATTACACATTCTCGCCATGTTGACCCGGCCAATTTCGTTGTTAAATCCGGTCTAGACGCGATCGCGGTTGAAGCCGATAGATTTAAGCGGGAAGACGGTAAAGCCTACCACGATGCCGGAATTGCGGTACGTTGCCACGTTCCGAGACCGGAGATTCTTGCGGTTTTCGAAAACTACGGTCGATTCCCGAGATCAATTATTGGCGGGTGGGTCTCGTGCGGCGCACTCGACACCTTGTCGGGGGACGATGTTGGCTATCTCGCGGCCATAGCCGAGGAATTTTCGCCGTTTTGAAAGCATCGAATCCTAAGCTTGATCTTCGCAGCCCCGAAAAAAGCCTGCTTCCAACTAAGCTTCTTCGCGAAGCCTGACGACACGGAATCCGAATAAGGAGGAAGCCGCTCCTAAAAACCGCGCGGACCGCGCCGGGAAAGGATTCGGTGCGAGGAAAGCTGCAGAAGGCCACCTAGCGAAACGACTACCTGATCAAGACGATACGCGCAGCGTCCCGCCTGTCGAAATCCGAGTTATGACGGAAATTTCAAAAGCGATTGCTCTGATTGGATCCGACCAATGCCTTGCATCGAAGATGGATTTTAGGACGTTGAACCGTCTCGGCAATCCAAGAAATGAGATAGCTTCCCTTGGAAAGGATTTACAAGCTCCCCGGGAGAGCGAATGCCGGTTCCAGCGGCCGAATTGACCAAATCGGCGTGAATTAAAATCAATCTTAGATTTAGAGACCACTACGCCGAACAAGGCGGAAATCGCCGTTCTAGTCGATTCCGTTGGCCCGAGCTTGGCTACTCCTATGCCCGCCTAATCAACGACCAAGAGTACAGCGCAATGCCGCGGGCGACAGCATGGCCGTCTACCCTTAATTTTGTAATTTTGCAGACTCCATCGCAAATCGTGGTTGTCGGTGGTTACAAAAAATCGCGAAACTTTGCAGACGAGCTGCAAAGTGCAGCGGCGCAATGCCGCGCCCTGTTCTCGCAGCGATGTCGGCTCCAGCGTCCAAGCGACGAGAAATCGCGCCGGGTTCGCCTGCCGCTGCGACGACGCAGTGAAGAGGCGTCCATTCAAATCCGTCCTTCCGTTGTCCGGACTCCGCCTTCACCAGCATCTCAACCAAGTCCCCCTTACCGTGCACGGCGGCATGATGCAGCGGAGTCCAGCCGTCCGGATCGAGCTCGTCGGGGCGGGTTCCGGTCGCAAGCCGCTCCGCGAAATCCTCGCGAGTCGTATGCTCGAAGAATTCCAAGCTGTTCCATCGCGCAGTCTCGGCGGGAACATCCTGAGTTCCGTTATCTGTCGGCGGTTACTTGAAAACGCGGGAAATCGCCAAAGTGCCGCACTTATGCAAAGCCGTCGATATCGTCGGCTTTATGTTGCCGTGAATCTCGCGCTTCAGGATTGCCTGCACCTTTTGGTGCTCCCGTTTTTCTCAATCCAGTGCCAGCCAAAATACGCAATTCATTCACTCGATTGGCCTGCTCCGCGCAATTTCAGCAGAAGTTTTGAGTGGAATAGATTTTGCCGTCCTTTGCGATAGCTACTCCCATGCCTGCACTATCGTACGATGAATTAAGAATATTTTCCTTGTGTTCCTTGCTGTTGATCCAGCCAGACACAATTCTTCGTGCAAGTTTTTCCAGCGTTAGCCAGTTGTACGATACAATTCTGCCATTTAGCGTTTTGTATGAATCGAACAGCCAAGCCTGATGAATATTTTCGCCAATCCCAAAAATATATTGGGATTTCGATCCCTTTCGGCAGCTGTATCCCTTCAGATTTCCTCGTTCCGTGGGACTGCGTCCTTCGGGACTTATATGCGCGAAGAAGGCGCGTTTCGCCATGTCTTTGCTATGGGCGCGGGCTATCTGTCTAAGTTGCCTTTCGTGTTCTAGCGCGGGCAATCCACGTCTGACACGTTCGGCATTGACAAGCTCGTGCAATCGGCTCTCCAATTGACTAGCATTTATGGTCGGCTTGTTCTTCGAACGATAGTCTTGGGCTCGCGCGTCGTCGTTCGGCGCGAGCAGGGATACCAGGATCGCGAGCAGGAATGTCGCGGCCAATCGGGCAGAACGGTAAACTCGGCGCTCGGAAACGAATTCAAAGCCGAAAAGCAGTCGCCGCCGCCATCCGACGATGCCGCCCTCATTCATCCTCTCATTCTTTGAATTCATTTTTGGTCGAACACCTCCCGATTTGCTTGTTGCGCCGTGAGCACCCGGACTATCCTTTTCCATCGACCGGCGCAGGCAATGACCGGGCCAGTTCGGGATTCATGCAAAGAGCATCAAGATTACACGAAACAACGAATGCGCGCGATGCATTACGGCTGTGATCTTCAGGCGCCGATCGCTCCCAAGCTTTTGTACGCTGCGCAAAGAAAGGCGAGCAAGGCAACGATCAAGGAACTGACAAGAAGCGTTCGGCGCCTGTGCTCGAGTTTCGAGACCCTCGTCGCAGTGAGCCCCGTCCCGAAGCGCATCCCTTATGATATCTCGAAAACTCGTTTCAATCCACCAGCGCTGGGCGTAGCATCGAATTCGTGCGCGTCCTCGGGATCTCAATGCAACGTACCTGACGCACTCGTTTTTATTTTCCTTTTCCATTTTCTTTGGGTTTGCACTGTATTGACGCCGCACCAGAGGAATTTCAGTCCCTGCCAGAGCTTCCGGGTGCCCGGAAGCGGCTGGCGCTTCGAGGCGCGGAACCCCGCCAGCTCGGCCGTGTGGACAACGAAGGTCCGGATGTCCATGTCCGGGGACCCGCGCGGGACCTTGAAGCCGCGATCCTCGGCGAGGAATCAGACCGTTCAGATGTCGTCCTGCGCGACGTGGAGCCGCCCCGGGGCATCCGGCCTCCCGCAACACCAGCATGTCGCGAGCCGGTCGATGGTCACGTCGGCCGGCGCGGTGGGCGGCATGGCCGGGAACGCGGCTCCGAAGGCGGCCAGGATCCTAGCGTCGACCCTGTCGGTCTTCGCCAGCTCGCCGCCGGCCTTGGCGAAGTCCCGGGACTGGCGGGGTTGACCACGCAAACGGCAAATCCCCCGTCATGCAGCGACTGAAGGAGGGCTCTGTGCAATCGTCCCGTCGCCTCGATGACGACCCTTTCCGCCCCGCCGCCTTTCAGGATGCCGGCGATCTTGCGGAATCCGAAAGCGTCGTTGGTGGCGGTCTCATCCTTGCCGTTCAGGTGAATGTTGAGCGACTTCTTGCTCACGTCAATTCCGGCGACTACAATGGTCATGTTCTCCCGCTCCTATCCTCGCGCTGATTCGGTTCTTGAACCCAGCATCCATCCAGGACCCGGGAGACGAACGGGAGGGCGGGCCGACCATGCTGAACCAAGGATCCTGCGATCCAAGGTGACTTCGGTCCGACCCGTCCTGCGGGGCCAAGCCCCGCTCCGCCGTCGTCAGGCCTGGCGACGGCGGTCCCGACACAGGAATGAACCGGGGAGCCGATGGAAGGCAGGGCAATGGTTTTCCACAGGAATCCGCGCCCAACTTTTCCACAGCCACCTCCTGATTCGTTTCTGATTCTTTGAACATACGAGGCGGGGCGGTTCCTGCCCACGGACACCGGGGGCGTCGTGGCGGAACAGCAGGAGGTGCCGGGGGCCGGCATGGAAACCGCTTCGTGGATCAACGTCGACGATACCGGTGCCCGCCACAAGGCCGAGAACGGCTATTGCACGGCGATCGGCAACGACCTCTTCGCCCATTTCCGGTCGAGCGGCTCGAAAAGCCGACTCGATTTCCTTGAACATCTCTGTGAGGGCGAGGAGGCCTGCACGGTCAATGAGGCTGCACTCGACTACATGCGCAAACGGAAACTGCCGAGGACGGTGATCGAGCG
>MPMP01000056.1 GCA_002238565.1 Albidovulum sp. bin36 | reverse complement strand
GCTCGTTGAAGCGGGGCTCCATCTCCCGCGTAACCGGCTCAACTCGCAACTCCGAAAGATCCATGGCATCCATGATTCGCAACTCCATCCGGCGGCCAATCTACGCGGCGGGGAGGAAGGAGTCCAGACTTTTTTTGAAGATCAAGCCGGGATTGAACCCAGCACCGAAAAAAAATTAGCCGTGCGCTCTTAACGGCCGATTGTTGACACAGCGATTTTCCGCTGCGCCGATTCGGAACGCGCAATCGGATTCTGAATTGAAATCCCATTGCAAATCTTGATTCCATCAATTTCTTGTTGCGTTGCTCCCCTCAATTACACTAATTGTAGATTTTGAAATTTCGGGCATCCGCTTAAGAGTAAATCGGCATGATTTGTCCGCCTTATCGAGTCCAAGCGGCTATTTTTGCTCGGACAACGCTGTCTTGAGAGAAACAATGAAATTCAAATCGCATTCAGATTCCTTAACACTGCCGGGCAACCCTCCGCTGACAATCGCCCTAAAATGGTCGCGAAGGAATTTGGGGCTACGCTTAAAAGTCGTGAAGCATTCCGGCGGAAAAATTGAAATGTCGCTTCCCGAATGCTGTTCAGTGAAGGAGGCGGCCCGCTTCGCAAAGTCCAAGGAATCCTGGATTAGGGAAGCGCTGAAGACCGTCCCTCCGGTATGCAGGCCGCAATACGGAATGAATTTCCCGGTCGAAGGCAAATTGCTCAAAATCGCCCGCGGAAGCGGACACACGATAATTCGAACCGATACAGAGCTCAAAGTTCCCGAATTGTCGGTTGCGGTCGGCGAGCAGATTCTTTGCTGGGGCTACCAGTACGCTTACGAAAGAGCGAAGAAATCATCCGCGATGTATGCCAAAAAGCTGGGTATCGCCGCATCTGTGAAGAAAGTTTCAATCAAGGATCCTATCTCGCGATGGGGATCATGTTCCAGACAAGGGAATTTGATGGTTTCGTGGCGATTAATCATGGCCCCGTATTATGTAATGGAATATGTGGTTGCGCACGAAGTTGCACATCTGAAAGAATTTAACCATTCCGGCCGCTTCTATGGCGTTCTCGAAGGATTGATTCCGAATAGCAAAGCAAACGAATTGTGGCTGCGCCGAAATGGCAGCTCTTTATTTGATTTTGAATTCTCCAAGGAATAACTGGCGGACTGACTGTGAAAGCGCCGATCGACCGGACGCGTTTTTCTCTTGCAACGTTGATTCAATAATCCACGTGGCGGTGTCGCGAGTCAATGCAAAATCTATTGGCAGTTCCATTCGCCGAATTCAGTCTTCAGCGAGAGGTTGCCACGCGCGGTCGAACCGTGCAAATTTGTTCAATGCGCCGAGGGCCGGCGGTCGCGACGCCCGAGCGCCGGATGATCGCCGGCGCCCCCCGTTTTTACACGGCCGTCGACACAAAAACCGCCGCTGATTCGCGCGGCCCGAGGCGGATTCCCTTGCAAAATAGAAATTTCGGAAGCCGGCGGCATCGAATATCGATCAGTTCGGCTAGAATGGGAATTTCCTGTGCAACCCGATGATAGTATCAGCGCAGAATCGCAGGCGGGGAAACCACGCAAGCGATACCGGAAGGCCGCTGAGCGAAGCCGGAATTTGGCCCGTGATGCGAAGTGGGCATCACATGTCTTCAATCATGGGATATCAGGCTAGTTTGAACTCGTAGGGATTGGAGACCGAAACCTTGGCAACTGACGCAAGGATTTCTAGGACTTGATCTTCTCCAAGGTCGCGATTTGTTATTTCCTCGCGCACGTCTTCCCGATCCAGCGGCGGAATACGAATTGCAAAGAACGGCCAAAGCTGCTTCGACCGATACACTCGATTCCTGTCAGGGAAAGAAGAAATAGGCGTGAAGGAGTAGCTTGGGTCATATTCAAACACGTACACGTCTTCATCACAGGTTAGCCGACCAATCAAAACCGGATCATCATCCACTTTTCGAAATACTTCCAATGCCTGCTTCTGCGGCACATCCTGAGGCACACCAATGTAACTCATTCCCCAATCTTTTACTTGGCTCAGAAGGGAAAAAAGGTTTTTCTTCATGGTTTGTACTCCGTTCGGATTTGCTGTATTCGATACGAGAGCAAGTCAATTATGAATTCTATCCGATATTGAGTGATAATACGCCGAAAATATCTCTGAAGTAAATGTTCGATCAAATTTATTTCAACAGCGTCGAAAACTGTTCGCATTGCTTGCCGATGCTTAATTTCACCACACTCGAAAACCCATTTTACTAACTCGAAATGGTTTTGTTGGATTGCCTGGCCTGCGCTAATTATTGGGCGGGATCGTTCAGCGTACTTTTCTAAGAACTGCCTTCTACCTTGCTTTCTATCTTTTTTACGTAGGTCATCATCTGAAATTTCCCGAAATAGCCCTCTCGCAGTATCAAAAATGGGAGCAAAGCGTACAGGTGCCTCGTCCGTTGTTACAGGGGCCAGAATACCCCAATTCATCGCATGTCGATCCGGCGCACCAATAAAGGCATCAAACGCGAGCATTTTGAAAAATTCTTCTTTCAATGAAGAAAATTCACTCGGAAATAATGATTCTAGAATTATTAAAATGTTGCTAATAGAATAAAATTTTTTCTCTGCCTGTCTGTCGTTCAATTCAACAGCAATTCCCGCTAGACGAACATTTAGCCTGCCGTTCGCAATTTTGGCAAGCCGGTCACCTGTTTTCGGCCGGATCGCTCACTTCCGCTGCCGAATCCGGCTCGGACTCCGTCCCGCGGGCGTCTTTGTCGACGCAATTTCACCGCCCGCATGGCCCGGGCGCGGCCTTTCGGCGCCGGGCGCGCGCAGCGCTCCCGCCGGCGGCCTCGAGCCAGGCCGCCGCCAAACGGATGCGGATTGCGCCTACGCTGCGGGGGCGGGCGGCCCCCGCTGCCAGAGCAGCCTCGGGGCCGCTTTGCGCATGAGGTCCTCCCAGCCTCCCAGGCGGCTGGTGAGGATGAAGGCGCACATGATTTTCCACATCTCGGTCCGCGCATGGAAGGTCGTCCGCACCGCCCGGTGCACCTGGCAGCAGAGGTTCAGGACGTTCTCCACGAGATATTCCAGAAGCATGATCGTGGGCATCAGCGATCCCAGCCAGTTCTTCCCGTGCCCGTAGCTGTGCTCCAGATTGTCGAATGACTTCAGGGTATTGAAAGTCTCGTTCTCGATCTTCCAGCGGCTGCGGCCGGCCCTCATCACCTCCATAAGCCTGTCGCGCCGAAGCTCGATATCGGTGATCCAGCCGAACGTGCGCTCGCGGGCAGGCTCGACCCGCACCTCGCCCCCGGCCTTGCGGACCCTGCGCTCCGGCACCAGCTCGCGATATTCCAGGACGTTGACCCACAGGTCCCGGTTGCTGTTGTTCAGCTCCGCGCCATTGCGCCAGCGGAAGACGTGCCGAGTTCCGTCCGGGCTCGTAATCTCGCAGGTCTCGCCGTCGACAGCCAGCTGCTCATACAGGATCTTGTGGTCGCCGTGCTTGGCGCCGATGATGAAGCTCATGCCCAGCTCGCGCAGAAGCCGCGTCTGCGGCGCCTTGGAGTGCAGCCCGTCCATCAGGACGCAGAGCTTCAGATGCGGATGCTCCCGGCGGATGTCGGGAAGCAGCCGACGGATCGCATTGCTCTCGCAGTCGTTCTTTTTCGCCCCGTCGGACTTCAGCACCGGCTCGGGCATGAAGGGCAGAACGAAGGGGGTGCCCGGGGCAACCAGGCAGGCGCAGACCATCTGGTGGAAGTACTCGGTCTCGCCGCTGCGCAGATTGCGTTGGCTGCAGCGCTTGCACTTGATCGACCGGGAGCAGAAATGCTCCGTGCCGTCGATGGAGACCAGGTAGCGGCCGTCGATCGTCGGCATCGCCTCCAGGCCGCCGCCGCGCTGGAATTCCGAGAACACCGCCTTGAAGGCGGGGCGGAGAGCCTGCGGGTCCACCTCGTCCAGCCGCTCGCGCAGCGACGTGTCGCAGGGCACGTGCCCGATGCCGAAAAGCGTCTTCAGGTTGTGGACCAGCTCCGGCCGGGCCTCGGGGCCGCGCGCACGCCGGTCGAAGGTCAGCATGGACGGGAATTTGAAGAAGAACATCGCCATGCCGGCCATCAGGTGGTCGACGAGGGGAGACTTTCGATGCCGGACGGGGTCGGGAATGCGCTCGAAGCGCGCTCGAATGACTTTCAGAAGCCCGGGCATGCTCAGGGTGCGGCGGAACCGCAGCCGCTTTGGTGCTGTCATCATTACTGCTCGACGTTTTGCCGTTGTTTTGACGAAAACATAGCATGATTCGACCGAAAAGTCTACGAAAAGCCTCAAAGAGTGCCCTCATGCAACTCGTTGATTCAAAAGAATTTTTTCAATGACCTCGATTCAAGCGGGAATTGCTGTCAATTCAAAGGCTGACGCCACCTCTTTGGGGCTAGAATCAAAGTATCGTGCTGCTAATTCGGTTCCGTGCTGTAATTCAAATTGACCGCGGACTACGAAATTCTGTGACAAAAAGCGGACATCCGTTTTTGAAATACGAACGAGCTTCGAATTGGCCATTGTCAATTGAAGCAGCGCTCCGATTTTTGAAATTATTTCTTCAGTTACACATTCTCTCGCATCACTTTTTGTTCGACCCTTCTTTGCGATGTATCCACGTGTACCTTGCTTATGGGGATTTCCGTACGATAAATAATTTTTTTTACCGTACCTACTAATGGAAATTCCTCCAAGTCACAGAGTCGCCACCCATCTCGTGGAAGTAAACGAATTGCACGCAAATTGACCTCAACTCTGCTAGGAGTTGCAGTGAATCTTCTCTTGCGAAGTTTCCTTGCCACGGTACACATTTTCGATTCGACATCATTCGTTTCGCTCCAATCATCGCAATGAATTAGTTGTGGATAACATAATGCTTCATACAGCTACTCGCCTAATTCACTATATGATGAAAAATCAAATTTACAGGTAGCCGGGTAGCCGACGAGTTTATCCCAAACTTTGTTGAAAAGGCGATGCGTGAAAGTATTCCTAGCACGACCAATTTTTGCCTGTTAGGGATATTCAGCCCAGGGTTTGGTCCGGCGGCCAATCCGGTGGCGATTTAACCGGATCAGGCAGGTCGGACCGGCGTCGGTCCTAGGTTGTTGTCGCGATTCCGGGCGGGGATCCGGCTCGAATGACGTTTCCGGCCTCTTTCCGCGGACTTTCGACGCGTCCTACCCATCAGTCACTTTTTGCATGAACAGGAACCAACACAGATCTAAACGGGTCGAAGAGGCCAATGTGCAAGTGCGCGGCCTTAAGGAAATGACGGCGAATCGTTAAGGAAATGCCATTGGGATCTGGCTCGCCGCCTGACCCGAAGTCCCCTGATCATGGCAGTGCCGCCCCCGGAACAGCGACGGGGCGACGGCCTATCGCCCGATCTTCGGATTTCCGGCCCGCAAGGCCGCGAAGCGGCGAAAAAGCCGCCCGAAGGAAACTTGACTGAAATAGTCAGGATCAAAATTGCAAGCTTCGGCGGAAAAAAGTAGGGGGTTTCGGCCAAGCACTAGCTAAAGGACGATGGAATCGTCTTAGGACTTCGACACGAATCTCAATCATGAAATCGCCGGATTTTCCTCCGCAATCGTTTCCTGACCTGCGCAACCACGACTCCAGCAGGATCTGTACATCGCCGGCAAGAGCCAAATCACAAGCGTTTCAAAGTCGGAGTTAACGAACAAGCAACGAATCAGTCGCGATCTTGTTCCGCTCGGCCGACAAAGATTTACATTCGGCATATGGATTTGGTTTCCGCGCAACGGCACCGGCACATTCGCTTGCCGTGCTTGCCTCGACACTCCTAGCAAAGGCTGGCCATCCGCTTGCAAGAACTTCTCAATCGCGCACAGCAGTATCCGCTATACGGACCACCCGGATGGCGGTCCATTCGCATGCTGCCATGCCGCGCGAGAGAACAGGTCCCACTAGCGGCATTTCACTTCTTAATGAATCTCCGAACGATCAGCGCACCGCTGTTCGGGATCCTACGTCTTGAATCAATGGCGCAATCCCGTAATTCGCAGTGTCCCTGAGGCGGCGCTGCGCCCGAAGAATTAAGTTTTCGAAACTAGGCGTGGATAGCGCCGCCGCCGCAAGCGAGAGCCGCTTCGCGCATCGCTTCCGAGAAAGTCGGATGCGCATGGCAAGTCAATGCCAAATCTTCCGCGGCGGCGCCGAATTCCATCGCGACGCAAATTTCATGAATCAATTCGCCAGCCGAAGGGCCAATGACATGGCATCCCAGAACGCGGTCCGTGCTCTTGTCGAATAGAATTTTGACAAAGCCATTCGATGCGAAAACGGCTTTGGCCCGTCCGTTGCCCATGAAAGAGAATTTGCCGGAGCCGTACTCTTTGCCTTCCTCCTTGAGCTGCTCCTCCGTTTTTCCGACCATGGCGACTTCCGGATGCGTGTACAGTACCGACGGGATAACCTGGTAGTTGACGTGCCCTGCCTTCCCGGCGATCGATTCCGCCACGGCCATGCCTTCGTCTTCCGCCTTGTGAGCGAGCATCGGACCATCCGTCGCATCGCCGATCGCCCAGATTCCCGGAACACTTGTACCAAGTCTCGAATCCGTCTTGATTGCGCCGCTGCCGGACAATTCCACGCCCGCCTCTTCCAAGCCGAAGCCCTTGACCACCGGACGGCGCCCGGTTGCGACCAGCACGGTCGAGGCGGCCACCGAATGCACGCCGCCGCCTTTTCGCAGCTTGAATTCGACTTCGGCTCCGTTCCCTTTGCGTAAAACTGACCGAACCTCGGCGCCCATTTTGAATTTCAAGCCCTGTTTGGAAAGAAATCGCTGAGCGTTCTTGGAGATTTCGCCATCCATTCCCGGCAGAGCATGATCGAGGTATTCCAAAACCGTAACTTCGCTTCCGAGGCGAGCGAAAACTGAACCTAGCTCCAGCCCGATGACGCCGGCGCCGATCACGATCAAGGACTTCGGAACCTTTGAAAGCCTGAGCGCTCCCGTAGACGTAACGACAACCTCCTCGTCGACCTCCACGCCGTTCAGGACGGAAGGTTCGGACCCGGTGGCGACAACGATGTCGCGCGCCTCGATGATCTTGTCGCCCACCGCCACTTTGCCTTTGGAATGAACGCGGCCCCAGCCCTTTATCCAATCGACCTTGTTCTTTTTGAAAAGAAACTCGATGCCGCGCGTATTGTCTTCGATCGCGCCATCCTTGTACGCCAGCATCTTCTTCCAGTCGAATGCCTTGGCGCCCGTCCGCAATCCCATCCTGCCGAAATTGTGCACGGACTCGTGGTACATGTGGCTCGCATGGAGCAATGCCTTCGACGGAATGCATCCTACGTTTAGGCACGTTCCGCCAAGCGCGCCGCGGCCTTCCACGCAAGCCGCTTTCAGGCCGAGCTGCGACGCCCTGATGGCGGAGACGTATCCCCCGGGACCGCCTCCGATGACGACAACGTCATAGTCCGACATGTTTTTCTCCTCGGCAATTGACGACCGGCGGCGCGCTGCGAATGCGACGGCTCCGCGCCTTTTGCAATTTCGGGCTCAAGCCCCGGATTTCGCGCGCCCGCGCAGCGAAGGGTCCGATCAAACGCCCATCAGTAGCCTGCGCGGATCCTCGAGGCAATCCTTGACGCGGACCAGAAACGTCACGGCGCCCTTTCCGTCCACGATTCGGTGGTCGTAGGACAGGGCCAGATACATCATGGGCCTAATCTCGACCCGGCCGCCGACCGCCACGGGCCGGTCCTGTATCTTGTGCATGCCGAGAATTCCCGACTGCGGCGGATTTATTATCGGCGACGACATCAGCGACCCGTAGATGCCGCCGTTGGAAATAGAAAATGTGCCGCCCTGCATGTCGGCGAGCGTCAGCTTCCCGTCCCGGGCGCGGGCGCCGGCATCCGCGATGCGGTTCTCGATTTCGGCGAAGCCCATAGCGTGCGCGTTTCGAAGCACCGGCACGACCAAGCCGGTCGGCGACCCGACGGCGATGCCCATGTGAACGTATTTCTTGAATACGATGTCGGAGCCGTCAATTTCCGCGTTGACCTCGGGAACCTCCTCCAGCGCATTGCAGCACGCCTTGACGAAAAAAGACATGAAACCGAGCTTTACGCCGTGCTTTTTCAGGAACAGGTCCCTGTATTCGCGGCGGATTTCCATAATCCCGCTCATGTCGGCTTCATTGTAGGTCGTTAGGATCGCAGCCGTATTCTGCGATTCCTTCAGCCTTTTCGCGATCGTCCGCCTTAGCGTAGTCATGCGCACGCGCTCTTCTAGCGGCGAATGCGCCTCCGTCGGCGCTTCGGTCGAAGCGGAGGCGGCGGTCTCGGCCGGCTTGGACGCGCGCAGCGCGTCTTCCTTCATCACGCGCCCGTCCCTGCCCGTTCCCCGAACGCCCGAAGGATCAATTCCGCGCTCGGCCAGAATTCTGGTGGCCGAAGGCGCATTCTCCACATCCTTCCGAAGCTCCGCCGCTTCGCCGTCGCCGGCGGACGGGGCTTCGGCGCGCGAAATCCGGGCCAGTATGTCGCCGGGAGCAACGGTCGAGCCGCCCGACGCGACAATCGCGGCCAGGCGACCCGAGGCGGGAGCGGGAACTTCCAGAGTCACCTTGTCGGTTTCCAACTCGCAGAGCGTTTCGTCCGATTTCACGAAATCGCCTTCCGATTTGCTCCAGTTCGCGACCGTCGCCTCGGACACGCTTTCGCCCAGCGCGGGCGCGACGACTTCGATTTCGCCGCCCGCCTCGGCCGACCGCGGCGGCGAGGCCTTGGGTGAATTTTCCGCAATTGCCGCGGATCCCTCGGCGATTGTCGCAAGAAGCGCGTTCGGAACGACCGTTTGGCCTTCGGACGCTACGATTTCGGCCAGGATGCCGCCCTTCGGCGCCGGAACTTCGACCGATACCTTGTCGGTCTCGAGTTCGCACAGCATTTCATCGGCCCTTACGCTGTCGCCGGCGGCTTTGTACCAAGTTCCGACGACGGCCTCCGCCACGCTTTCGCCCAAGGCCGGAACGCGAACATCAGTTGTCATTTCCCTAATCGCTCCTTCAAGTAAGCGCTTCGTCGACCAGTTTCGCTTGCTGCGCCGAATGCGCGGACATGAGGCCTCCGGCGGGCGATGCGGATTCCGGCCGCCCGACGTATTTCGGCCGCGCATGCGCCGCGCCTGTTTCGTTCAGAAGCCTTTCGAGGTTGGGCTCCAAGAAGGTCCAGGCGCCCTGGTTCCTGGGCTCCTCCTGGCACCAAATGAATTCAGCCTGCGGAAAGCGGGAGATTTCCGCTTTGATCGCCAAGTTCGGGACTGGATGATACTGCTCGATTCGCATCAGGTAGATGTCGTTTATGCCTCGGCTGTCGCGTTCGTGCAGCAGATCGTAGTAAACTTTTCCCGAAGTCAGCACTACGCGCCTAATCTTTTCGTCCGGAACCAGTTCGGTATCGGAATTACCGTACTGCGCATCGTCCCACAGCACCCTGTGGAACGAGCTTCCCGTTTCGAATTCGCTCAGCTTGGAAACGGCTTTCCTGTGGCGCAGCAGCGATTTTGGCGTAAACAGAACTAGCGGCTTTCTGTAGTCCCGATGCATCTGGCGTCGAAGGATATGAAAGTAGTTCGCGGGCGTCGTGCAATTGGCCACGATCCAGTTGTCTTCCGCCGAAAGCTGAAGGAACCGTTCGACCCGCGCCGAGGAATGTTCCGGCCCCTGGCCTTCGAAGCCGTGGGGAAGAAGCACGACCAACCCGGACATGCGCAGCCATTTGCTCTCGCCGGAAGCGATGAATTGATCGATCATGATCTGCGCGCCGTTCGCGAAATCCCCGAATTGCGCCTCCCAGAGAACTAGCGTGTTAGGCTCGCTCAAGGAATAGCCGTACTCGAATCCGAGCACGGCGAATTCAGACAGCATCGAATCGATGACACTGAATTCCTTCTGGCCGTCCTCGATATGGTTTAGCGGGAAGTAACGGCCTTCGGTGTTTTGATCGACGAAAGCCGCGTGCCTCTGGCTGAAAGTGCCTCTTGTCGAATCCTGGCCCGCCAGCCGAACCGGATACCCGTCAAGCAGCAGTCCCCCGAACGCCAACGCTTCGGCTGTCGCCCAATCGACTCCCTCGCCGGTTTCGAACATCTTCCTTCTAGCGTTCTGGAAGCGGGTCAGCGACCTGTGCAAGGCGAACCCGCTTGGAACGTTCGTCAGGGCCGTGCCGATTTTTTGAATGCGTTCTCTGGATATTCCGGTCTTGCCGCGCTGATAATCCCTGGAAAGAGTGCGCAGGTGCGACCAGCGCCCGTCCAGCCAGTCCGCCTTGTTCGGCCGGTAATAACTGCTGACCTCAAATTCCTCCATGAGGCGGGTATCGAATGCTTCGGCCATGGATTCGATTTCGCCGGCGGGCACCAGCTTTTCGCTTGACAGCTTTTCGCCGTAGATCTGAAGCGTGGTTTTTTGCGACTTTATTCGCCGGTACATCTTCGGCTGCGTAAACATCGGCTCGTCGCCTTCGTTGTGACCGAATCTGCGGTAGCAGAACATGTCGATCACGGCATCCTTGGCAAATTCCTGCCGGAATTCGGTCGCGACCCTCGCCGCATGAACGACGGCTTCGGGATCGTCCGCGTTGACATGGAATATCGGCGCTTCGGTCATGAGGGCGATATCCGTCGGATAGGGCGACGATCTGGACTTGTGCGGGGTCGCGGTGAATCCGATTTGGTTGTTGACAACGAAATGCAGAGTGCCGCCGGTTCGATGCCCGGCAAGGCCGGATAGCCCGAAGCATTCCGCGACGACGCCCTGCCCCGCGAACGCGGCGTCGCCGTGCAGAAGAAGCGGCAGCACGACTCCGCGGTTCTCGCCGCCGTAATGGTACTGCTTGGCCCTGGCCTTGCCCAGCACCACCGGATTGACCGCTTCGAGATGCGAAGGATTCGCGGTCAGCGACAAATGCACCGAGTTCCCGTCGAATTCGCGATCGGCCGAGGCGCCGAGATGATACTTCACGTCGCCCGATCCTTCCACGTCGTCCGGCTTGAAATTGCCGCCATGGAATTCATTGAATATGGCCCTGAAAGGCTTGGCCAATACATTGGCAAGCACGTTGAGGCGCCCTCTGTGCGGCATCCCGATTATGATTTCCTTGACGCCGAGGGCTCCGCCCCTCTTTATGATCTGCTCCATGGCGGGGATCAGCGACTCGGCTCCGTCCAGGCCGAATCGCTTCGTTCCCGCGTATTTGACGTGCAGGAATTTTTCGAATCCTTCCGCTTCGACGAGCTTGTTCAGGATTGCCTTCCGCCCGCGCCGAGTGAACTGGATCTCCTTGCCCAGGCCTTCGATTCGCTCCTTGAGCCACGACGACTGCCGCGGGTCGGATATATGCATATACTGGAGCGCGAGAGTGCCGCAATAGGTCCGCTTGACCAGCTCCAGGATTTCACGCATCGTCGCGCTCTCAAGTCCGAGTACGTTGTCGAGGAAAATCGGGCGGTCCATGTCGGCGTCCGAAAAGCCGAACGTCGCAGGCTCCAGTTCCGGATGGCGAGCCTTGTCGCGCATCCCGAGCGGGTCGAGGTCCGCAAGAAGATGGCCGCGAATGCGGTAGGCCCGAATGACCATCAGAGCGCGAATCGAATCCAGCAGCGCTCGCTTTAATTCTTCCCCGGATACGCTGCCGCCGGCATCTCCGGATTTCCTTCCGGAGGGTGCGGCTCGGGTCGAGGCGTCGGCCGGCGGGCGGGCGCCCGCCAGCGCCTCGGCCAATTCGCCGCCGTCTTCGGGCGGCCAATCGCCGCGCGCCCAGCTCGGCCGGGGCGACCGCTGGAAACCGTCGAGATGAAACTCTTCCAGCGATTGGAAATAGCTCCGCCAGCACGGCTCCACCTCGTCGGGATTGTTCGCGTAGGCTTGGAGCAGATAGTCCAGGTAGCCCGCGTTTCCGCCGTTCAGGAAATCCTGGGACAGAAGTTCTTCGATCGATTTGGTCGTGGTCATTTTAGCAACTCGATGTCCAACTGGCCGAGGGATGATCGCCGCCGTTATCCGCTATGCTTGCATGGCTGCAACAACGGCTTCTCCAAGTTCCGCCGGGCTGTCGGCAATTACGACACCCGCCGATTTCATGGCTTCAATCTTGTCGTCGGCCCCGCCCTTGCCGCCGGAAATCACGGCGCCCGCGTGGCCCATTCTCCGCCCGGGCGGAGCCGTGCGACCGGCGATCAGGCCCGCGACCGGCTTCGCTCGCCCGCGTTTCGCCTCGTCCCTGAGGAATTGCGAGGCCTCCTCTTCCGCGCTACCGCCGATTTCGCCGATCATGATGATCGCCCTCGTCTCGTCGTCGGCGAGAAAAAGCTCCAGCGCGTCGATGTGCTCGGTTCCCTTGATCGGGTCGCCGCCTATGCCGACGCACGTCGACTGCCCCAGACCGGCGTCGGTCGTCTGCTTGACGGCCTCGTAGGTCAAGGTTCCGGATCGCGAAATCACGCCCACCGAGCCTCGCGAATGAATATGGCCGGGCATAATCCCGATTTTGCACGCGCCGGGCGTTATAACGCCCGGGCAATTCGGTCCGACGAGCCTTGAATTCGCTCCCTCGAGCGCGCGCTTGACGGCTACCATGTCGAGGACCGGAATGCCTTCGGTAATGCAAACGATCAGCGGAATTCCGGCATCGATCGCCTCTAGGATCGCGTCGGCGGCGAATGGCGGCGGAACGTATATCGCGGTCGCATCCGCTCCCGTCGCTCGGCGGGCCTCGTGCACCGAATTGAAGACCGGAAGGCCGAGATGCTCCTGCCCTCCCTTGCCCGGCGTTACGCCGCCGACCATCCTGGTGCCGTAGGCGATCGCCTGCTCCGAATGGAATGACCCCTGCGAGCCCGTGAAGCCCTGGCAAATGACCTTGGTGTTTTCGTCGATTAGAACGGCCATGCGCGAGCCTCCGTAATCCGCGTCAGCGATCCAGCGAAATCCATCATGCTTCAGGCAACGGCCGCGACGATTTTTCGAGCCGCGTCGCCGAGATTTTCGGCCGCGATCACATTGAGTCCGCTCCGGTTGATGATATCTATTCCCTTGTCGACGTTCGTGCCCTCGAGCCGGACGACCAGAGGCACGGAAAGGCCAACTTCCCTGACGGCTTCGACGACGCCGTCGGCAATTATGTCGCAGCGCATGATTCCGCCGAAAATATTGACCAGGATTCCCTTGACGCGCGAGTCCGACGTTATGATCTTGAAAGCTTCCGTGACTTTTTCCTTCGAGGCCCCGCCCCCGACATCGAGAAAATTCGCCGGCGACGATCCGTAGAGCTTTATAATGTCCATAGTCGCCATCGCGAGCCCGGCTCCGTTGACCATGCAGCCGATCTCGCCGTCGAGCGCGATATAGTTCAGATCGAATTTCGAAGCCGCGAGTTCCTTGGGATCTTCCTCCGACTCGTCCCTGAGAGCCAAAATGTCGCTGTTGCGGAAAAGCGCATTTGAATCGAATCCGAGCTTGCAGTCCAGGCACTGCAGATCGCCGCTTTCGGTGACGATCAGCGGATTGATTTCCAGAAGTTCCGCATCCTTGTCGGTAAACAGGCGGTAGAGCCTGGTAGCCAGGTCGACGCATTGACGGATCTGCTTGCCTTCAAGCTTCAGAGCGAAAGCGATGCGCCGCCCGTGATAGGGTCGCAGCCCGGTTGCCGGGTCGACGGAGAAAGACACGATTTCGTCCGGCCTCGTCGCGGCGACCTCCTCGATGTCCATTCCGCCTTCGGTCGAGCAGACGAAAGAAATCCTGGAGCTTTGACGATCGAGAAGCAGCGCAAGATACAGCTCGCGGTCGACGGCCGCGCCGGATTCGATGTAGACGCGGTTCACCGTTTTTCCCGACGGCCCGGTCTGATGGGTCACCAGCGTGCGGCCCAGCATCCTTTTCGCTTCCGTCGCCGCCTCCTCGACCGAGCGCGTAATGCGAACCCCGCCCTTGCTTCCCGCATCCGGTTCCTTGAAGGATCCCTTGCCTCGTCCGCCGGCATGGATTTGAGCCTTGACGACCCATACGGGTCCATCGATTTCTCCGGCGGCGGTCTTGGCATCCTCGGACCGCATGACCGGCCTGCCGTCGGCCACCGGCAATCCGTATTCGCGCAACAGGCGCTTGGCCTGGTACTCGTGGATGTTCATAGTCGCCGCCTATCCTCTCCGACCGCCCTTTTCCAATGCCCGCCGCCCCCGGTTTTCAATTGGCGCTTCCCGTCCCCGGCGATTCGATGCGGCTCGAATCGAATCTTTTCTTGACGGCTTCCGTAAAGCAAATTTCATTTTCGCACAAACGCCGCGAATTCGGAAATTCGGATCGCGGGGGCTGGTCGCCTCGATCGCCCTTAAATTCGGATTCAAATTCGATGGCGCGGCCATTGTTCAATGGCGCCGGCAAAGGCCAAGTCGCCGCCGCCTAGCCTTTCGCCGGCCTCCGGCGCCTACCCGAGCGGGTCGAATGGCGCCGATTCGATTCAGGGCGATCAAGGTCGGATCTCGCTATCTGGCCAAGTCGAAATTCGCGAAGCTGCGCCGCTCGCGTCAAAATCCGGAAGCCAAGAGATTTTTACCGCGCCGGGAACCGAAAAAGGCTCCTAACGGCGCTAATCCCGATTCGCGGCGAATATTCGTAAATGCTGCGGGAAATTCACCGACGTCGGAGCTTCGCGCCTTTCAGCATTCGTCTCAATCCGACGCGGCCGAGAACGATTTTTTTTCGCGGCCGCCTGCCGGCGCCTGCAAATCGCGGCTTTGGATTCGCATGCCGAATCCGGGAGGCGGGAATCCAATCGGGAAGCGCGGAGCAATCGCTTTCAAGCGCCGAGAGCGCAGAATCGAGAGCTTGCGATTAACGAATGAACCGGATTCGGCTAGATCGCCGGATCCGAGCGGCAGGCGGCTAGCCGTCTCGGCGGGTGAAATCAGCCGCGAATCGAAGGGTCGATTTCGCAGCATGCATCGATCAGCTTCCTCACGTCGCCGACGGATTTTTCGAAAAGAGATCGCTCTTGATCGTTCAAAACGATCTCGACGATTTTTTCCACGCCTCCGGAGCCAATTATCGCGGGCACGCCGACATAGATGTCGCTAAGCCCGTACTCGCCGCTGAGATTCGCGGCGCAAGGCAGGACCCGGCGCTGATTTTTCAAGTACGACTCGGCCATTTCCAATGCCGAAGTCGCCGGCGCATAGAAGGCCGACCCGGTTCCCAGCAGGTTTACGATCTCGGCGCCGCCGTCGCGCGTCCTCTGGATGATTCGCTCGATTCGGTCCGAGGTCGTCCAGCCCATATCGACCAGGTCCGGGAGCGGGATTCCGGCGACGGTGGAATAGCGCGCGAGCGGCACCATCGAATCGCCGTGTCCGCCTAGCACGAATGCCGTTACGTCCCGCATCGAAACCTCGAATTCCAGCGAAAGAAAATGCCGAAAGCGCGCAGAGTCGAGCACGCCGGCCATTCCGACCACCTTGCCGCTATCAAGGCCGGAGAACTCCCGCAGCGCCCAGACCATGGCATCGAGAGGATTCGTGATGCAGATGACGAAGGCGTCCGGAGCGTTCGCGCTTATGCCCTCCCCGACCGATTTCATGACCTTGAGGTTGATGCCGAGAAGATCGTCCCTCGACATGCCGGGTTTTCTCGGCACGCCCGCCGTTACGATGCAGACGTCGGCTCCCGCAATGGCGGAGTAGTCCGACGCGCCTGTAATCTCGGCATCGAAGCCCTGGACGGGACCGCATTCGGCCAAATCCAGAGCCTTGCCCTTCGGGACTCCTTCGACAATGTCGAACAGGACGACATCGCCAAGCTCTCGAATAGTTGCCAGATGGGCCAGCGTTCCGCCGATTTGCCCTGCGCCGATCAGCGCGATCCTAGGTCTCGCCATCACTTGTGCTCCGAATTGAACTTTGCATTTTCGACAATAAAGTTGGCCGCCGCCGTGCGCAACCAGCAAGCGCCAGGGCCGATCCGGACGCGTTTCTCGGGCCATTCAGTTGCGCGCTCCAATAGGCAAACCTGCCCATCGACTGCTTCGGCCCGAAGAGATTCGGCCGTTGTGGACATTTCCCTAATCATGGAAGCCGGATTTCGAGCGCCGGGCCATGCGTATAGCCGCGGCCTTGAATCCGACGAGAATCGTTGGCGCCGCCGGATGTTCGGCCTGCGAGGAAGGCCGGCCGTCAGACCGCGCATCGCGCGGAATTTCGAGGTTTAGGCTTGATTCCGCCAAGCCCCGCCTCCGCCCCGAGGCCCGGCCAATGAATACATTCGGCTCGGATGGCGCGCGCAAGGGATCGGCATGGAAAGGGATTGCCCGCCACCCGTCGATCCAAAAGGCCAATCCGCTTTCCGGAATACTCGGCAATTCCGTCGAACCCGGCTGCCCGGAGGCGGATTCGCCGCAAGCGGTCGGCGAAATGAAAACCGCCGCGCCGGGAATTCAGAATTGCCGGCGATTCGATTGCCGCTATGCGACCGGCATGGCGCGGATTGACGGAAGTCAGGCGCGGCGGCGGCGCATCTGGTTCGTAGAGCAAGTATTCGCCGAAGAAAGAACCGCTTCTACAATTCGGTCCAGGACCGAATCCTCCATATAAGGATGCATCGGCAAACTGACGACGACGCGGCTCAATTGCTCCGAAACCGGGAGAGCGCCGCCGGCGACCGGATACGCGCTGTATGCCTTCAGCAAGTGAAGCGGCGCCGGATAGTGGACGACGGACGGAACACCCTTCTCCGATAGAGCTCTGCGAAAATCTTCGCGGTCGATTCCCTCGAGCCTAAGAGTGTATTGCGCCCAAGTCGAAGTCGCGCCGTCATCGACCGTAGGCGCCGCGATTGAATTCGATCCCGCCAGCCTTTCCGAATAGAAAGCCGCGACCTTGTTTCTTAGAACCAGCTCGTCGTCGAAAATCCTAAGCTTTTCGAGCAGAACCGCCGCCTGAATGGTATCTAGCCTCCCGTTGATGCCTAGTCGAACGTGGTCGTAACGGTCCTCCCCCATCCCGTGCGACAGTATCGATCGTATCCGGGCGGCGAGCACGTCGTCCTCCGTGAATACGGCGCCTCCGTCGCCATAGCAGCCGAGAGGTTTTGAAGGGTAGAAGCTGGATGTCGCGATGCGCCCTCCGGTTCCGACCGTCCTTCCGCGCCGTTCCGCGCCGAAGCTCTGCGCGGAATCGGAAACTAGCCAAAGGCCTAATTTTTCGGCGGCGCGCTCGATCGAGTCCACGTCCGCCAGCTGGCCGAACAAGTCCACCGAGATTACGCCGACCGGCTTAAGCCCCGTCGACCGCGCCGCTTCGACGCCGAGCGCGATCGAAGCGGGATCGAGATTGAAACTGTGTTCCTCGACATCGAGAAACACCGGCGCCGCGCCTAGCAGCGCGACCATTTCCGCCGGCGCGACGAACGAAAAGCCCGGAACAAGCACTGCGTCTCCCGGGCCTACTTCGAGCGCCATCAGGGCAAGCAGAAGGGCATCGGTTCCGCTTGAGCAGGCGATAGCGTTTCGAACCCCGCATCGCTCCGCGATCGCTTCCTCCAGCCGGGCGACTTCCGGGCCCATGATGAAGGCGCCGTGATCGATCACTTTCGCGATCGCCGCGTCGAGTCCGGCGCCCAGCCGAGCGCGCTGAGCGGCAAGGTCGATAAACGGGATCATGCTCGCCCTATTCCGCCGCGCGTCCAACGGCGCGCGAATTCCGGGCGAATAGCCAATTCCGCATGCAACAGGATAGGGCTTCGACAATCGAGCATCATCCGGGCGAAACTCCATGCGCGCTCGGAGATTCCATAGAAGCGGAAATCGATTTTTTCAAATTTTCCGAGAACGGCCGACTTTGACCCAGCTCGACATCGCCCAGGAAAACGGGCCCGCCGGTCCTGGCCGATTCATTCATTGCGTCGAGGACGCGCATAACTTCAAGCGCTTCCCGGCCGCCGGTCGTCGGGCGCCGCCCGGTTTCTATGCAGTCGAGGAAATGCTCGCACTCCAGCTTAAGCGGCTCCGCCTCCGCAACGAATACCGGATCAAGTTTTGAATCGGCCGATGCGCCAACGTCCTCGTCTTCGTTTCCGGAACGCAAAAGCTTGCTTGGCCACGGCCGGCAGTCATCGAAAACGAGAGCGCCGCCATCGCCGGATACTTTCAGCCGCTGCTCGCGGTCGTCCAGGAGCCAGGACGCCTTGAACCGGCACGACGCGCCGGACGGGAATTCAAGAGTCGAATCGACCGAATCGGGCCCGATCAACACGCCGTCAACCCGCTTTTCCGCCTCCACGCGATTCGGCAGCTCTCCCATGAGCGCCAGAATCATGGAAACATCGTGCGGCGCGAATCCCCAGATCGCGCTTTCTCCGCGGTAATGCGCGGGTTCGCAGCCGCGGACCGATTCGATATGCCGGATGACCCCGATTCCGCCATCGGCAACGGTTTTTTCGAGCTTGACGAACGACGGATGATACCTAAGCACATGCCCCGCCATGAGAATCCGACCGCGCCCGCGCGCCGCGTCGACAAGTCGCGCCGCATCGGAAAACTTTGTGGCGATCGGCTTCTCGACGAACACGTGCATGCCGCGCCCGATCGCGCGAAGAGCCAATTCGGCGTGGCCTTCAGCGGGAACCGCGATCGCAACCGCATCGATGCCGTCCGAATCGAAAAATTCCGACGGCGACGGCGACGGAACCGAATAGGCGTCCGAATACTCCCTGGCGGCATCGGGCGATATATCGCTCACGGCCGCTAGCGCCCCCAGCTCGGCAAAGTTGCGTACGAGGTTTCCGCCCCATCTTCCGCAACCTATTACGCCAATTCCCACCATCTCCCGCCGTTCTGATTGCGCCCTGAACCGCCCTCGAACAGGAGCGGGCATGACTTGCACCGACATTAAGGTTATCGCAGCGCGCCTCGCTAGTGAAGCGCGAATCCGAGCTTCTGTATACCCGAGAAAACTTGGCGGCAAGGTCAATAGCGCTCGAAAAAATCTCCTGCGCGCAGTCCATGGCGCGTCGCTTCCGGAGGAGCGGGAATGCGACGCGGCATCGCGGGATTCTTGCCTTCCCATCGAAATTCGTCGATACGCGCCGTTGAAGCCAATTCGATAGAGGAGCATCGATGCCAAGATACACCGAACTCGTTTCCCGGCTGCCGGCTACCGTTCCCTTTGTGGGACCGGAAGCCCAGGAACGCGCTCGCGCAAGGCCCTTCAAGGCGCGAATCGGCGCCAACGAAAACGTTTTCGGGCCTTCGCCCCTGGCCGTGGAGGCCATGGCCAGGGCCGCGGCGGAAACCTGGCGATACGGCGACCCCGAGAACCACGATCTGAAGCATGCTCTCGCGGCATCGCACGGGATCGACGCCGAAAACGTCGCGGTCGGCGAAGGCATCGACGGCCTGCTCGGCTACCTCGTGAGAATGCTTGTCGAACCGGGCGACAAGGTGGTTACGTCGCTGGGCGCCTACCCGACCTTCAATTTTCACGTCGCGGGGTACGGCGGGCTCCTTCTGACCGTCCCGTACCGGGACGATCGCGAAGATGTTTTCGCGCTGGTCGAGAAAGCCGCCGAGTCCGAGGCGAAGATCGCGTATCTCGCCAATCCCGACAATCCCATGGGAACCGTCCACCCGCCCGAGTCGATCAAGCGGGCCATCCGCGCCGTTCCGGAGGGCTGCCTCCTGGTCCTCGACGAAGCCTATATGGACTGCGCGCCCGCCGAATTTCGGCTGCCGCTGGATGTAAGCGATGCAAGCGTCGTGAGAATGAGGACGTTTTCAAAAGTCTACGGAATGGCGGGCGCCCGCGTAGGCTATGCGATCGGCCACTCCGAGCTTATCCGCAGCTTCGACAAGATACGGAACCATTTCGGCATGAGCAGGATTTCGCAGGCGGGAGCCCTGGCCGCGCTGGGCGACAAGGCTCACCTAGCGGAAACCGTCGGGAAAATCGAAGCCGCGCGGACCAGGATCGGCGAGATCGCGGCGGCCAACGGATTGGCGGCCGTGCCGTCCGCGGCGAATTTCGTCGCCGTCGATTGCGGGCGCGACGGCGACTTCGCAAAGCGGGTGCTCGACGGCCTTATCGAACGGGACGTATTCGTTCGAATGCCGTTCGTGCCTCCGCAGAACCGATGCATCAGGGTATCCGCGGGAACCGAATCGGATTTAAGCCTCTTTGAACGTGCGTTGCCGGAAGCGCTGAGGGAGGCGGGCTAGCCTATCCGGCTTCAAAAGCGGGCTCGCATCGGATCCAATTCACGCCTGCGGACATCGTCGCGGACGCGGCCAAACAGGACTGCGTCGCCGAACGCCAAAGCGCCGATTGGAACTTGCATTGCCCGAAAATTAATTATCTTAAGCCGCCGGGGGTTTTGCGAAAGAGGGAAAAATGAACTACGGCTCACGTCCATTTCGTTCCGTTCTCTATATGCCCGGCTCGAACCGGCGGGCGCTGGAGAAAGCCGAATCGCTTCCCGCCGACGCGCTGATCCTAGATCTCGAGGATGCGGTTGCTCCGGGCAGGAAAGAGGAAGCGCGCGATCTAGTCGCCGAAGCCCTTCGAAAAGGCGAATTCGGACGACGATCCGTCATGGTTAGAATCAACGGCTTCGAATCGCCTTGGCACTCGCGCGATCTCGACGCGATTTGCGCCGCCGGCCCGGAGGCCGTGCTGCTTCCGAAAGCCAGTTTCGACGAGGACGTGCGCCGGCTGGAAGCCGCGCTTCGGCAGCGCGGAAGCGACACCCGGATTTGGGCGATGATGGAAACGCCGCTAGGCATTCTCAATGCCCGGGCCATCGCATCGTCTTCGAGTCGGCTAGCGGGATTCGTTCTCGGGACCAACGACCTGGCGAAAGACCTCGGATGCCGAAATCTGCCGGACAGGTCGCCGCTCGCGACCAGCCTGGGAATCGCGCTGCTGGCGGCGAAGACCCGCGGACTGATTTGCATCGACGGGGTCTACAACGCCTACAAGGACGCGGAGGGCCTTGAACGGGAATGCGAGCAGGGCCGAGATCTCGGATTCGACGGCAAGTCGCTTATCCATCCCGCTCAGATCGAAGCCGCCAACCTGGCCTTCGCTCCCTCCGACGGCGAGCTGGATCTGGCTCGCCGGCAGGTCGAGGCGTTCGACAGGGCGAAAGCCGAAGGAAGCGGAGTCGCGGTGCTGGACGGACGCATAGTCGAAAACCTCCACGTGGAAACGGCCAAGCGAACGATCGCCAAGTCGGAAGCTATCGCGGAAATGGCGAAGAGCGCCGACCTGCCCTCGCGGAAATGAATTTTCGCCCGTCTTCCCGCAAGGCGAGCAAGCCTGATCGGAATAGCAATGGCGCACGGCCCGGATTTCATCCGGGGAGCGAGGGGAGCAATGGCGAGTGACTGAATGCAAGACCGGACAGGGCCGCTTTCTGGAAGATTTCAAGGTCGGCGAGCTCATCGTCCACGCCACGCCGCGCACCGTAACAACGGGAGACATGGCTCTCTACATGGCGCTTTACGCGCCGCGGCACGCGCTGGCTTCCTCCGACGATTTCGCGCGATCATGCGGCCTTGGCGAATCGCCAATCGACTCTCTCGCGGCGTTTCACTTCGTATTCGGCAAGTCGGTGCCCGACGTTTCGGTCAACGCGGTCGCCAATTTAGGCTACGCCGAAGGCCGGTTTTTCGAGCCGGTTCGCCCGGGCGACACTCTGCGTTCCGAATCAAGGGTGATCGGAATCAAGGAAAACAGCAACGGACGGGCCGGCATCGTATGGGTTCGCACCCGCGGCATTCGAGGCGCCGACGAGACCGTCGTCGAGTACGTTCGGTGGGTCATGGTGCGCAAACGCGACGCCGCATCGCCGATTCCCGAGGCGAGCATCCCCGAGCTCAGGCCGTCGATAGCGGCCCGGGACCTCCACGTGCCCGCAGGTCTCGATTTCGCCCGCTACGATTTCGATGTTTCGGGAGATCGCTACGCCCTGTCGGACTATTCGGTCGGCGAACGCATCGACCACGCGGGCGCCGCGACCGTCGAGGAGGCCGAACATATGATGGCGACCCGCCTCTGGCAGAATACGGCCCGCGTTCACTTCGATGCCACGCTTCGCGGCGACGGGCGGCGCCTCGTCTACGGCGGCCATGTCATGTCGCTGGCGCGGAGCCTAAGCTTCAGCGGCATGGCCAATGCGCAGCTGGTCGCGGCGATCAACGGCGGAACGCACGCAAATCCCTGCTTCGCGCTCGATACGGTGCGAGCCTGGTCCGAAGTGCTCGAAAAATCGGAAACCGACAACCCGAGCGTAGGCGCGCTGCGCATTCGCACCGTCGCGTCGAAGGGAGAGTCGCGGCAGGCGAAGGCCGAAAACGGCAAATACAACCCCGACATTCTGCTGGACCTGGACTATTGGGTCTTGATTCCCGGGCCGGGGTCGATGCCCGGGCAATCGAATCCACGCCGATGACGGCGGCAACGCGAGAAATTCCGAACTCGGCGACTTGTTCCCGTTGAAGTTAGGCGAAAGATGCTTACAATGCGCGGTCGCCGCCAGACGCCGATCACGTGTCATTCAATGAAAGCAGGAGTCCAGATGGCAAGCAAATCCGGTTACGCTCGCCCCCTGTCGCCGCATGCGACAATCTATCGATGGCCCCTGAATGCAGTCTTGTCGATCGGCCACAGAATTACCGGGGTCGGCATGTCCATAGGCGCGTTCCTTGTCGCCTGGTGGTTTCTGGCCGCCTCGATTTCTCCGGATTACTTCGAATTCGTCGACGGGCTGCTGACGTCGATCGTCGGCGATTTGTTTTTCGCCGGCCTTCTCGCCGCTCTCTGCTTTCACTTCTGCACCGGAATCCGGCACCTGTTCTGGGATGCCGGCAAGGGATTCGAGACGGGCGCCGTAAGGAAAAGCGCGATTGCCGGATTGGCGGGAGCGGCGGCGCTTTTCGCGCTCGTTCTACTGGTCGCGATGGATTAAGGGCGATGGCGGGATTCGCGCACCTCATACGATTCGTCGGCCTGGGCAATGCCAGAAAGGGCACGCGCCACTGGCGGATGCAGCGCGTTTCCTCTGCCGCCCTGCTTCCGCTTTCAATCGTGTTCGCGATGACTTTCGGCTCCGCGCTCGGCTCCGGGCACGAGGCCGTGGCGGCGACCTATTCCAATGCGTTCAATGCAATCTCGGCAATTCTTTTCCTGGGCGTCGGCTTTTTCCATCTTCAGCAGGGTGTTCAAGTCGTGATTGAAGACTACGCGCACGGCAAAGCCGGGATTGCGCTGCACTATTTGAACTCGGCCTTTTGCATTTGCCTCGGCATTGCCGCAATCTGCGCTATCGCGCGGCTCTGGCTTTTCGCGTAGCCGGTGCCGGGGATGGGAGCTTATGAATTCGTCGACCACGACCACGACGTCGTCGTTGTCGGCGCCGGGGGGTCCGGCCTGAGAGCCACCCTCGGCATGGCCGAGCACGGGCTTAGGACCGCGTGCATCACGAAAGTATTCCCGACAAGATCGCACACGGTCGCCGCCCAGGGAGGCATCGCCGCATCGCTCGGCAACATGGGCGAAGATCACTGGCACTGGCATTTGTACGATACGGTAAAGGGGTCCGACTGGCTCGGCGATGTCGATGCCATGGAATACCTGGCGCAGGAAGCGCCGAAAGCAGTCTACGAACTCGAGCATTACGGCGTTCCGTTCAGCCGAACGGAGGACGGCAAGATCTATCAGCGGCCTTTCGGGGGGCACACGACCCAGTTCGGCGAAGGGTCGCCGGTGCAGCGGACCTGCGCGGCCGCCGATCGAACGGGGCACGCCATCCTCCATACGCTCTACGGCCAGTCGCTCAAGCAGAAGGCGGAGTTCTACATCGAATATTTCGCGATCGACCTGATCATGTCCGAAGACGGAGCGTGCCAGGGCGTGCTGGCCTGGAACCTAGACGACGGGACGATCCACCGGTTCAGAGCGAAAATCGTCGTGCTTGCGACCGGCGGATACGGCCGCGCCTATTTTTCGGCGACATCCGCGCACACGTGCACGGGCGACGGCAACGGCATGGTCGCTCGCGCCGGGCTGCCTCTGCAGGACATGGAGTTCGTGCAGTTCCATCCGACG
Organism: Albidovulum sp. bin36; assembly: GCA_002238565.1. Classification (GTDB taxonomy): domain Bacteria; phylum Pseudomonadota; class Alphaproteobacteria; order Rhodobacterales; family Rhodobacteraceae; genus JAPPFL01. The sequence goes on along the minus strand of MPMP01000056.1, from coordinate 9,499 downwards.
GGCATTTACGGCGCAGGCGTTCTCATTACCGAGGGCGCGCGCGGCGAAGGCGGCTATCTGACGAATTCGGAAGGCGAGCGATTCATGGAGCGATACGCTCCCACGTACAAGGATCTGGCCAGCCGGGACGTGGTCTCGCGCTGCATGACGCTCGAAATCAGGGAAGGCCGCGGAGTCGGCGGCGAAAAGGACCATCTATACCTCTATCTGAACCACCTCCCTCCGGACGTGCTGGCCGAGAGGCTGCCGGGAATATCCGAGTCCGCCAAAATCTTCGCGGGAGTCGACGTTACGCGCGAGCCAATTCCGGTCTTGCCGACGGTCCACTACAACATGGGCGGCATACCGACCAACTATTGGGGCGAAGCCTTGAATCCGGCGGCGGACGACCCCGACGCGATCCAGCCCGGATTGATGGCCGTCGGCGAGGCCGGGTGCGCATCCGTGCACGGCGCGAATCGGCTGGGGTCGAATTCTCTTATCGACCTGGTAGTATTCGGCCGGGCCGCCGCCATTCGCGCGAGCAAAATCGTTGATCCCCGCGAATCGCCGCCGGACCTTAATTTGTCGTCCGTCGAAGCTTCCATGGATCGCTTCGATCGCATCCGCTACGCCGACGGGTCGGCGTCCACGGCGGAACTTCGACTGGAAATGCAGAAATCGATGCAAAGGGACGCGGCTGTATTCCGCAGCGACGCGACGCTCGCGCAGGGCGTCAAGCGCATGACCGAAATCGCCTCGCAAATGGCGGACTTGAAAACTGTCGATAGATCGCTGATCTGGAATTCGGATTTGATGGAATCTCTAGAGCTCGACAACCTGGTGCCGAACGCAATGGCGACAATCGTCTCCGCGGAGGCAAGAAAGGAGAGCCGGGGCGCGCATGCGCAAGAAGACTACCCGGATCGCGACGACGGCAACTGGCGCAAGCATACCCTGGCATGGGTCGACGGTCCGGAGGTCAGGCTCGAGTACCGGCCCGTCCATACCGAAACATTGACCTCGCCAAGCGAAGGCGGAATAGATTTGGAAAAGATAGCTCCGAAAGCGCGAGTGTATTGACCATGCAAAGAAGCATAATCGCAATTCTTGCGCCGTGCGTTCTAATCGTCGGCCTAGCCTCCTGCAAAAGGGAGCCTGTCTCCGTGGAGGCGGCGATGGCCTCGTGCGAGAACACGGCTCTCCAGGCGGCCGCGCCGCCGAAGACCACGATAGGATTCGGCTTCAATTCCTCGGGGGAGGTAAGAAGCGGCGTCGTGGTTTCGGCGAGCGCGGACTATCTTGCCGGCCGACGGCCCGCCGACGTATTCGCAGAGTGCGTCGTCAAGCGTTCAGGCGAACAGCCCACCCGTACTCTCGCCGAGCAGCTCGATCAAAGGACAAAAGGATAAATTGATGGCCCAGTTCGCGCTTCCCAAAAACTCGCGAATTGTCGCGGGCAAGAGCTGGCCGAAGCCGGACGGCGGGACGAACCTGCGCGCATTCAGGATTTACAGGTGGAACCCCGACGACGGCGACAATCCTCGACTGGACACCTATCGTCTAGATCTAGACGAGTGCGGTCCGATGGTCCTTGACGCGCTCATCAAGATAAAAAACGAGATCGACCCGACGCTGACATTCAGGCGCTCCTGCCGAGAAGGCATATGCGGGTCGTGCGCCATGAACATAGACGGAGGCAACACGCTCGCCTGCATCAAGGGCATCGATGAGATCAAGGGCGACGTGGTCATCTATCCCTTGCCGCATCTTGCGGTCGTAAAGGATCTCGTGCCGGATCTCCGCCAATTTTACGAGCAGCACGCATCGATCAGGCCATGGCTGGAAACCGTATCCGAGCAGCCTGGAGACGAATGGAAGCAGTCGCCGCAGGACCGGAAAAAGCTGGACGGGCTTTACGAATGCGTCATGTGCGCATGCTGCTCGGCATCCTGCCCGAGCTACTGGTGGAATAGCGACAGGTATCTGGGCCCGGCCGCTCTGCTGCATGCGTATCGCTGGGCTATCGACAGCCGCGACGAAAAAACCGACTCGCGCCTGGATGATATCGAGGACCCTTTCAAGCTCTACAGGTGCCATACGATTCTGAATTGCTCGGATACCTGCCCGAAAGGATTGGACCCTGCGCGGGCGATCGCGGAATTGAAAAAAATGCTCGCTGCAAGAACAGAGTAACGCGAAGACCGCCCGATGATTGCCGGCCAATCGGCTTGAACTTGACGGCCTCCGCCCTTCGCCTGGCCGAAGATCCTCTAACGAAGACGGAAAGCGCCGCGGCCGCTTCACCGGTAGGCACCTGATCCAAACCGTTCGCGGACAGGTCTTGCGTCCAGCCCGCCGGGCAAGAAGCGAAAGGAGATTTTCGAATGGCATCCTCTGCATATTCGACCATGAAGCGAGATCAATCGAATGCCGATACAGTGGACCTGCGCAGCGACACGGTTACGAAGCCGGACGAGGGCATGCGCAAAGCCATGGCCGAGGCGAAAGTAGGCGACGACGTCTACGGCGAAGATCCGACCGTCATCGAACTGGAAGCAATGGCCGCGCGGATTCTCGGCAAGGAAGCCTCCATCTTTTTCCCGTCTGGAACGCAGAGCAATCTAGCGGCCATTCTCGCGCACTGCGGCCGCGGCGACGAATTGATAGCAGGCGAGAACTACCATTCAATTAAATCCGAAGCGGGCGGAGCCTCGGTACTCGGCGGTATCGCGATGTGCCCGATAAAAACCGAAACGGACGGGTCTCTCGCCCCGGCAAACGTAAAGGCGGCGATCAAGCCGGACGATCCCCATTGTCCGCGAACTCGATTGCTTTGCCTCGAAAACACGGTTTCCGGCTCCGCGATTTTCCTAGACAAACTTGCGCTTTCGGCATCGGCGGCGCGCGAAGCCGGTCTTTCGGTGCACCTGGACGGCGCAAGGCTGTTCAACGCGGCCGAGAGCCTGGAGGAATCGCCTGCAGCGCTGGCCGGCGTTGCCGACTCCGTTTCCGCGTGCTTATCGAAGGGATTAGGCGCACCGGCCGGAACGGTGCTGGCCGGATCAAGGGAATTTTGCGCAGCGGCGCGACGGAACCGAAAAATACTGGGCGGGTCGATGCGTCAGTCGGGAGTTCTGGCCGCCGCGGGCATTTATGCGCTGGAAAACAATATTGCCGGCTTGGCCGAAGACCGCCGCCGCGCGAAAGCGTTGTCCGCGGCGATCGCCCGGTTTCCGGATGAATGGGGAATTGCTGCGGAAGCGGCTACCAACATGGTTTTCGTAACGCCGAAGCCATGCGACCACGCGCCGTTTCGGAGATTCCTGGAGAAGCGAGGCATCCTGATTGGCTGGCAAATGCCTACGATGCGCATCGTAGTCCATCGAGGAATTGGCGACGAGGATATTGAACGCACCGCAGACTCGATGCTGGAGTATTTCAAAATGCAGTCGGCCTAGCTATTTGGCCAACCGCGTCGATTAGGCTCCCGCGCGCCGGAAACACTCAATTCATTTCGATAATCTTTGAGTTGCCCGGCTTGTAGGTTAGCCTGCGATCTTTCAACCGCGTCCGCTAAAATGAAATAAGCTGCGATTCGGCGGTTTAACCGCGTTTGAAAGGAATCTTGTCTGCGAACCAGTCTCGCATCCTATTCCAGAGCCGCCAAATTATCAGTGCCAAGAATGCCATGAACGCTAGGAATATTATTCGAAACCAATTCATAAACCCAAGCGCATCCGGCCCCGCGATCTCCTCAATCGACACGGCATTGGGATAAATCGAACGGAAAGTAATTCTCCAGCCGTAGTGCGTGACTTTGACCCATTTTTCCGTGCTTGCCACGTTTTGAGCATCGGCTTGGAGGTCGCCGCTGTTGAATTTCAAGTAAGGCGGCCATCCCCATCCGGTGTCTTCATTGCGGTAGACTCTAGGAGCTCCCGAAGCTCGAACAGCATTAATGAATCTTACATCGCGATTGCCGGATGCGTCGGTCTCGGCATCGCCGCCGGCCCAAAACATACTGGAAGTTCCTACATTTGTTCTGACCACCTCCGTCCCGACGATCTTGACCGCGTCTCTCGCCGGCAACGTGTAGTCCAAAACCAGTATCGCAAGCAGCGGCAGCAAAATTCGCCATCCGTACTTTAATGTGAACTTCAAATAGCGCATGATCTGGCAACTTCGCTAATATTAGCGCAGTAGCCGACCGCCACGGAGCGCCGGCCGGCCTAAACGCAGTTTCGTCTAGATCATAATAAAATATGCATCGGAATGGAGAATTGTAACCCGATCAAGGCTAGGAAACTGCCGCCTTGCGACATGGATGCGGAAAGATTTTCGAATTTCGCGCCGCTTTCGGCAGAAGGCTATTCGAAACAAGCGCCGTCGGGCAGCCCGGCAGTCATGTCTTGACAATAAGGCGAACGATGCTTGCGTCCGTTGTGAACGTCTCCGATACGCAAAATCGGTTTCGCCGAAGAAATGGCGTTCGGCGAGTCCGTTCCGCTAAATTGCGAAGTCCAGCCGACTGGAATGCAGAAGATCTGGGGAGCAGGACAACCGCCCCGGAAATTGCGTTTCGCCGGCCTAGGATTCTTTTGGCGACCGTGATCGGACCGCCTAGTCATGCGTTCATGATAATCGGAGTCGGCTTCGGACAATTTCAGCGCATAGGCTAGGCTAAGGACAAGCCGATGCCTTCGAATTCATCGCGGCGATTTCGCCAATCCGAATCGAAAACGGCTCCGACAAATCAATTTCCGAAAAACGGCCGCGTGAATTGACCGGTTTGGAAAGTGCAACTAGATTGTACTCGACGGAGAGGAGAATTAAGCGGTGCCAAGTGATTGAAAGGCTGCTGTCGGAAGTTGCGGGCAGGCGCGGCGATTTGATCGAATTGACGCGCAAACTTATCGCCATTCCCACGCTCAACCCGCCCGGCGACAACTATCGGGAGATTTGCGAGTTTCTGAGAGCTCGACTCCAGCGGTCCGGCTTCGCCACGGAACTTCTACGAGCGGAGGGGGCTCCGGCGGACAGCGAGCGGTATCCGCGGTGGAATTTAATCGCCCGGCGCGAAGGAATCGCGCCGGGCGAATGCGTCCACTTCAATTCGCATACCGATGTTGTTGCTGTCGGCAGCGACTGGACCGTCGACCCGTTTGGCGGCGAAATTCGAGACGGACGAATTTTTGGACGCGGAGCCTGCGACATGAAGGGTGGGCTCGCCGCCTCGATCATCGCCGCCGAAGCATTCATCGCATGCAGTCCCGATTACCGGGGAGCAATAGAAATTTCAGGAACGGCGGACGAGGAATCCGGCGGCTACGGCGGAGTCGCGTGGCTAGCGGAACGGGGATATTTCTCGCCGCCGCGGGTGCACCACGTAATAATTCCCGAGCCTTTGAACAAGAACCGGATTTGCCTCGGGCATCGCGGGCTGTGGTGGGCGGAACTTGAAATCAGCGGTCGAATCGCGCACGGATCCATGCCTTTCCTCGGAGATTGCGCCGTGCGGCACATGTCGGCTACAATTGCCGAAATGGAAGAAAGCCTTTTTCCGAAACTCGCCGAGCGGCGAACTGAAATGCCCGTCGTTCCCGAAGGCGCCCGCCAGTCGACTCTCAACATAAACTCCATTCATGGCGGCGAACCTGAACCTGCGAAGGAATACAGCGGCTATCCTGCTTCCTGCGTGCCCGACCGATGCCGCATCGTGCTCGACAGGCGGTTTCTTGCCGAGGAGCCTATCGATGAAGTCAAAAATGAAATCCGTTCCCTAGTGCGCAAAGTCGCTGCGAGGCGGCAAGGATTTGAATGGGAACTCCGTGATTTCTACGATGTTGATCCCGTCTTGACCGATCGCCAAGCACCGGTAGCGCAAGCCGTTGATTCCGCGATCGAACGAGTTTTAGGCTGCTCGCCCGACTACGTAGTTTCGCCGGGCACATATGACCAAAAGCACATTGATCGTATTGGGAAGCTAAAGAATTGCATCGCCTACGGCCCCGGAGTCCTCGACCTCGCCCACCAACCCGACGAATGGATCGGAATCGACGATATGGTGGATAGCGCGGGCGTCATGGCATTGGCGATCGCCGCACTGCTGCGCGAACACTGACTTGCAGGAGCATTGGCGCGAGAAGCTGCCGAGGAGCGGCATCGCGACAAAAGCCGTTATCACTCGTCGGCGTTTGGAAGATATACATTGCAATTCCGGTCGTTTCGCTAATTGCGGCAGATAACTCCCGGGTCGCGCGGCCAGCGACTGCGACTTGCTCTGCGAATAGTTCCAGCTTTGGAAAGATTCGTTGGAGAAAGAAACGATCATATTTTTGGCGAAAACGGCGGATGCCGTGCATGCATTGATTGAAAAGATTAGTAGAATTCGTTAGGCTCGATTTATGCACGGGAAATTTTGCGGCATCCTGCGCTGCCGGACTTTCTCTTGGTTCGGCATGGGCGGCCAAGTACATGGAAACTGCCAGAATCCTCTTATAAATATCAAGTATCGAGTCCGTCGCCTAAAATTCCTAACCGCTCCAATTCTTGTTGAAATTACTGGCTGCGCCTGAAATTCGACTGGTTTGAAATCGCTGACTCAAAGGCGATGTCTCTAGTCGCTTCCCTGGAAATTCCGCCGCCTGAATTAAGCTTGGCTATGCATCAATGCTCCCGCGTCCCCGCCGCGAAAACGTCGTCCAGAGTCGCCGCGTACAGAACCGCTCCCGCCTAGGTCCTGATCCCCGAATCCGATAGCGGATGTCGGTGGGAAGTTCTCCGAAGCGCCGTTCCAAAAGCTCCAGCAGCAATTCGACCTGGCCCTTGGCCTCGCCTCCGGCAAGCCACTTTTCCGCCAGCGTGCCCGTCATCGCCTCACATTCCCCGGATTCGTTCTCTTGAGCGAAGTTTCGAGCTCCGAATCGACAATACCGGGAATCTCCGAAATTTCAGAAAAATGCGCCTTTCGAACTGCTCCCTGTTGTCCATGCCGCCGGTAATCGCGTCGCCTAGTCGACGGAATCGGGACGAATCCCGCGGAGGCTAGGCGATGTAGGCAGAACCCCGAATTCCGATCGAGAGAAACTCCCTGAAAAAAAAGGCAAAACTGCGAATCTCTCTCTGGAACTTCAGATTAAGTTTGCCGCAACATGCAAGTTCGCGCCAATCGAGGACTTCGGCAAACTTCCCAAGGCCTTGGACTACCTCTGGCAGGAGCGCCTATACTGAACGATCAGTGGTTGCTCAGGCCAACAATGGGCTTTACGCGATGGGTTGGACACGCGGTCTCCTTTCCCGACGACTTTGCCCGGGCCTTCGACAACTGGAAGAGTGAATGATCGGTGTCGCGGGCGCACCTGCAAGCTGCTCATTCCTACAACATTTTCCATAATAGTTCTTATCCATCTTGCACCGCGCAGATACTTCAAGACATTCTGGAGTTGCGGAAAATGCCTACGAACCCTCAAAAACGGACAGGAGTGGACAACTGCGGATCAGGATCGCCACCATGGTGATATATCGGCCAGCCGAGATAGCGGTAAACCGCCTCTTTAACGATTTCGGCGTGGTGCCCGCGCACCATTGCCACATGATGCTCGAATCCCTGCTGGGTTATAAATCGCATCAGCCGACGAAGGTCATTGACTCGCGCAACGGCAATGCCGCCATCCATTCCGAACGGGTCATCAGTGAATTCGCCCTCGCCGACATACGATTTTATTGTCCCGGCCCTGTCGTCGGTCGACATACGGAAAAATGTCATTTCGCCGGCTTTTACTTTTCCCTTCACTGCGCCGAAGCATTTTTCGCGCCCGATCGCCTCGCCCAAAACGTCGAGTTCCGAAATCTCGGGAGTGTTGCCAATGAAGCTTTTCGGAAAGTTGCCGCAATGGGTGCAGACGCACATGTCCTTGGCCTTGCCGTAATTGTTGTTCCAGTCCAGAATTGCCGAAGGATTCCCGGAAGACAGCGTTAGCGCATACATCGACAACGCCCCCATCACGTCGACCTCGCAGGCCGACGGCATTAACTCTTCACCCATCATTGACATAGTCACGCAGGTGGCGCAGCCAAAATTATCCTGCAGCGATCGCCAGCACTGTATGGCGGAGGCATCGCACTGGTTGTCCTCGATCCAGCGATTTACAGCCAGCGTCCATTTCGCCTGTTTCCGAATTTGCTCAGGTTTGATATGAGCTGGAATAGTTCCGTATCCCGCGATTTTTTCAAGCTTCCGTTTCAGTTCCGGTGCGTCGTCCGAAATCTGGCCGGCAGCGTGAATCATCTCTGAAAGATCGACGGTGATCACGGTGATTCCGCTGGCCTGGAGCAGCTTTTCAGAATACCGCATAGTGTGGAACGGGCCGGTTCGGGCGCCGATCGCTCCAATTCGCGCGTTCTTCAGGCCCCGAACCGTACGGCATACGCTTGCAAAGCGGTCAAGATCATCGGCGAATTCATCCGACGCAATATCGACCGTGTGGCTGGTCGTCTCGGTGAAAGGAACTCCATACTGCCAGAAGTTGTTGGAAATCGAAATCTTGCCGCAGAATGCATCTCGCCGCGAGTGGACGTCGACCTTATTGATCTCGTCGTTACTGGCCTGAAGCAGGATTGGCACTCCAAGCCGGGCGCGATTGACTAGTTCGGCCACTGCAATTTCGTCCCCAAAGTTCGGCAGGCAAATAACCAGCCCGTCGATTTCGTCCCTGTGCGCCTTGAACTTGTCCGCATAGAGCCTGGCGTCCTCAATCGATTGAACCGCACCATTCGCGGTGGCCTCAAACGGCAGAATCACGGTGCGAACATCAAGTTCCTCCAGCAGCATCAACACCTCGTCGCGGGCCTGCTTGCAGGGAGCAGGGCTGAAAAACGCCCTGCTTCCAATCACAACCCCCAAAGTAACTCGGCGACTTGCTGTTCTATCCATGTTCTCCCTCCGATCAGCGCCAACGAATTGTTAAAATTTACTTTTTGTTTCGTTTATATTTCTTTTTTGTCGACAACAAGAAAACGATTCCGGAGCGATGCGCGTTTTCATCGAACGATCTTTGTATTTTCTCTGAAACTCTATTCGGGCTTTGGGCACACTTTCCCCTGGCCGTCGGCACCCGTTTTTTTTCGAGAGGCAGCCACGGTGGCGTCAGTCTGGAAGGCGTCGCCGGTCACTCACTGTCGGCGATTATTCGGGCTCCCCGGAAACGGCCTCGTGACGGGCCGAGAGTGGTTGAAGGCGACGCCGGGTCTCAGGCGGTTCGGGTCGGCATGTCGGTTTGTTCCTCGCGTTCCAGCGGGTCGAAGTATCCATACTGCTTGAGCTTCTTCAGCCAGCGGCTGGCCTTGCGGCCGACGGAGATGCGCTCATAGTCGATCCCGGGATCGGCATAGGGCGTGCCGTCGCGCAGCATGGCATAGATGGTGCGGAGCATCTTGTGGGCCACGGCGACGATGGCGCGCTTGTATCCGCGCCGGCTCGTCACCGCCTGGTGATAGGCCTGGAACTGGCAGCACCGGG
>MPMP01000055.1 GCA_002238565.1 Albidovulum sp. bin36 | reverse complement strand
TTCTGCTCGGCTTTGCCTGTTTTGCCGCAGGAAAGCCGATCCGGCGCAAAAAGTCTACGAAAAAAATCCCTGACGCTCATGCAACAGACTGATAATGAACGAAAAGAAAATCTACCGGGAATTGCTGTGCCGACTTCAAAGACAGAGACATTCTGCCGCCTATGGGACGACAACGGCGGTTATTGTACCCGCTTGCCGGCACCCGCAAGAAACGCCGGGAGTTCCTAAATCGACAGCGCTGCCCGGATCGTCAAGGTCACTAGGAAACACTCTTGCCTCATATACGATTCACCGTCTCGACAGGGCGCGCGCAGGAGTGCAAACAAAGGACCGAGTTGGTTTGCCGGCTCGGCACTGCCGCTGCAACCGGAACGATGGTCATCGAATAGCAACCGGTTGGGTTCCAAGTCTGAAGCATCCTTGGCGTCTGCTTCCGCGATATAGGGCTAGTTGAGGCTCGTATATGTCTGTGCGGCAATGCGCTGTCATGTGTCTTCAATCACCTTTCTGCTTATTTCGTAAGCTGGGCGGCAGCGGCGATTGCGGCCGCGCATCGACCCCTTATCTCTGCTTGGTTTCGCAGCATGGGGATGTGACGGAATCTCGTGCCGACCGTCGTCAAGCATTGCCTTGGTTGCTTTTTCAACCATTTCCTAAAGCCGGCGAGCCGGCGCCGAGCGGGCATGACGCTGCGATGGCGGGAGCGCAAGCGCCTTGATCGCTTTCGCATGCGCCAAAGCCTCCCCTGCTTGCAAAAGCGACGGGACAGAGGCCAGTCGCTCCGATTGCGGAATTCCGGCGCGCGAGGTCGCGTGGCGGAGAAAATCGCAGCAGCTTCGCCGAGACAGCCGTCAAATGAAACCCGGCGAAATAGTCGGGAGAATCTGCTATCCCAGGTCGCGAAAATTGGGGTTTTCGGCACGGCGCATTTTCATTTAATTCCGACTCGATGAACATATTGATTCGGAAGTTTTCTGGAGACTGGAATGGACGCTTTCCGAGGCCCGCGACGAAAGATCGATCCGACTCGAAACTCCCTGCTCGCCGACGGTACGCCGAATGACAACGACCGAATGGAAGTCGGCCCGACGCTTCTTGCCATCAGGGAATGGGAGCAAGCCGGACTGACGCAGCCGAATTTGGCGGCCATGCGGAAATTCAGGCTGAACCGGCTGGTCGAGCACATCGTTGTCCGGGACTACGGCGGATTGCTGCTAACCGACCCGCTGAACATCCGCTACGCCACCGATACGACGAACATGCAGCTTTGGAACACGCATAATCCGTTTCGGTCCGTGCTGGTTTGCGCCGACGGCTACATGGTCATCTGGGACTTCAAGGATTCGCCGTTTCTCGCCGACTACAATCCTCTGGTGCGCGAATCGAGAACCGGAGCCGCCATGTTCTACTTCGTCGCCGGCGACCGCGGCGATGCGGTAGCCGAAAATTTGGCCGGCCAAATCGACGACCTGATTCGGGAGCACGGAGGCGGCAACCGTCGAATCGCAGTCGACAAGATAATGCTTCAAGGCCTGCGGGCGCTGGAGCGATCCGGATTCGAAGTCATGGACGGCGAGGAGGTCGCGGAGAAATCCCGTTCGGTCAAGGGCCCCGACGAAATCTTGGCGATGAGGTGCGCGAACCACGCCTGCGAAACCGCCGTCGCGAAGATGGAAGAGGCGGCGAAGCCTGGATTGAGCGAAGACGAAATCTGGTCGGTGCTGCACAAGGAGAACATCAGTCGCGGCGGCGAGTGGATTGAAACCAGGCTGCTGGCTTCCGGCCCAAGGACAAATCCGTGGTTTCAGGAATGCGGACCGCGCATAGTGCAGGAAAACGAGATACTCGCCTTCGATACCGATCTTGTCGGCTGCTACGGGATTTGCATCGATATTTCCAGAACCTGGTGGCTCGGCTCCAGCCCTCCTCGCCCGGACATGGTGTACGCCATGAGGCACGCGGCCGAGCACATCGCGGAAAATACGGCCCTGCTGAAGCCCGGCATCAGCTTCAGGGACTTGACCTTCGGCGGCCATAGACTCGACGACAAGTACCAGAAGCTAAAGTACGGCGCGAAAATGCACGGAGTCGGCCTGTGCGACGAGTGGCCGCTGATCGTCTATCCCGACCATTACATGGAAGGAGCTTTCGATTACGAACTGAAGCCCGGAATGGTCATGTGCGTCGAAGCGCTCGTCGCCGAAGAGGGCGGAGATTTTGCAATAAAGCTCGAGGACCAGGTGCTTTTAACTGAAACAGGCCACGAAATTCTAACGACCTATCCTCTGGACACGCGCTTGATGGGCGAACATTCGTAACGCGATTCAAGCATTCAAGCGAAGGGAGGCCGACCTTGGCGCGGCAAACGGTCAACCGCTCTCGATCGAGAATTCCAAGTCTCGAGTTTTCCTCCGGAATCTCGCGAAAAACAAGATCGCGGCCACTCCCAGGCCGATCGTCAGTCCCCACCAAACGCCCGGTCCGCCGAATTCAAAGACGAAGCCAAGTATGTAGCACATTGGAAAGCCGATGCCCCAGTAGCTGATAGCGGCGATGACCATCGGCCCGCGCGTATCGCTAATGCCGCGCAGCAGACCCAGGCCTACGACCTGCAATGCGTCCCAAGCCTGGAATACGGCCCCGACATAAAGAAGCGTGATGCCGATGCGGACTATTCGCGATTCCGGATCCGTTCCCGCTTCGAGAAACGCGAGGACGAGCGTTTCAGGAATCGTAACCAGAATCGTAACCGTCAAGACAATGGAAACAAGCGTCCAGATAACGGTTGCTTCCGCGATTCCCTTGAATGCGTCGATGTCCTTGGCGCCAACTGCCCGGCCTAGCTGCGCAGTGCTTGCGTTGGCGAATCCTAGATAAATCATGAAGAAAAATGCGGCGACGTTCAGCGCGATACCGTGAGCCGCAAGAGTTTCTGTGTCGATCCAGCCCATAAGCAGCGCCGTCGCGCCGAACATGCCGGTTTCCGCGACGAGCGTGGCTCCGATCGGCCATCCCAGCATAAAGACGCTTCGGAACCCCGAAGGATCGAAACGCCAAATCCTAGTGAACAAGCGATAGGATCTCATTATCGCATCGCGCCTGATGTAGACCACCATGATCAGGAGCGTGAAGAACTGCGTGGAAACCGATGCGATCGCGGCGCCTTCTATTCCGAGCTCCGGAAATCCCCAATGGCCGAATATCAGGGCGTAGTCGGCGAGCGCATTGCTGACGGCGCCTATGCCCGTGGACCAAAGGACGATCCTCGGACGAATCACGGCAAGAAAGAAGCTTTTCAGCAACATGATCGTTAGCGCGGGGAACAGCCCCCACATTGCGATCACGAGATACCAATTCGCCAATTCGGCGATTTCGGGCTGCTGGCCCAGGCCAAGGAGAATGGTTTCGGAGTACAGCATCGGAATCAGCGCCGCGATTCCGAAAATCATTGATATCCAGAATCCCATTCGAACAACTCGCCGAACCTGCGCGATATCCCGAGCGCCCTCGGCCGTCGCCGCAAGCGGCATGACCGCCATCGCGAACCCGGAGCCGACAAGAAAAATCACATGGAACATCATTGTGCCGAGAACCCCTGCGGCGAGTTCGGCAACGCCGTACCATCCCAGCATGATCGCGTCGGTAAGTTGAGTCGCCATTTGCGCCAAGTGGCTCAGTATCAATGGAAAAGCCAAGCTTAAGGTGGCAAGCAACTGACCGTTGCGCCGCGACGACCGAAGAATCCTCATTGGCAGGGACTATTCCATTGCATGCCATTCGGCAAGAAACGGGACTACCTTTATCTCCGTCCGGATCCGAAGCGTGGACGAGAAGCCGGAAACGAGACGACGGGATCCGAAAATGCCGAGCCGGAGCGCGGAATAAGGATCCGGCGGCGACAGCTCGGCATGGGCCTGCGCGAGCGGACGAGGCAAAGTCCGGAGGAGACTGCGACCTGCGGGGAGATTGCGGCGGTTTCCAGCGCCGAACCGCGCAGGATGTCGCGTTTACTGCACAGAATGCAGCTTGAGCACTGGCGGTCTGGAAGCTTCCGGTCGGCGGTCGCCGCCATAACTCCATGAACTGACGAGCGCCTAGGCGATGCCGACTTGGCGCTTTTGAACCCAATTCCTCGAAATCATAAGCATCCTACGCAAGCCGCGGCATGGAAAGTTTGCAAGATGCAATCAACTTGAACAATGTTCGCTACGCGGTCTATTTTTACTTTGAACGTTGCCGGATCATATGGTAGACTATCGGACTAATAACAACGAGCAGCAGCGAAAATGCAAGAAGCACTACATGGCGTCGAGTCCGTTTCGCCGACCTACGACGCATCGTCCATTGAGGTTCTGGAGGGGCTGGAGCCCGTTCGCAAGAGGCCGGGCATGTATATCGGCGGCACCGACGAGCGAGCGCTCCACCACCTGGTTTCCGAAGTTCTCGACAACGCGATGGACGAGGCGGTTGCCGGCTACGCCAATCGCATGGAAGTGGAAATCTTTGCCGATTGCTCCGTCTTGATCCGAGACAACGGCCGCGGCATTCCGGTCGACCCCCACCCTAAGTTTCCGGACAAGTCGGCACTCGAGATAATTCTTTGCACGCTTCACGCGGGCGGAAAATTCTCCGGAAAGTCGTACACGACGGCGGGCGGCCTCCACGGCGTCGGCATATCCGTCGTCAACGCTCTTTCCGACCGGCTGTGCGTTGAAGTCGTTCGCGGCCAGCAGAAATATGTCCAGGAATTCTCTCGAGGCCTGCCGCTCCGCAAACTGAAAAATGCCGGGCCGGCGCCGAACAGGAGGGGAACCACGGTTACGTTTCATCCGGACCCGACGATATTCGGCGCCAACGCGAGGCTGCGGCCGTCCCGAATATTCAAGATGGTCAGGTCGAAGGCCTATCTGTTCTCGGGCGTCGAAATCCGCTGGAAATGCGCCGTCGACGATCCCGGCGTTCCCGAAGAAGCGACCTTTCGCTTTCCCGGCGGCCTATCCGACTATCTCGTAGAGCGAATGAACGGCTCCACGAATTTCGCAAGCGAGCCGTTTTCCGGGAATGTAGATTTTTCCGAGAGATTCGGCGACGATAAGCCGGGTTCCGTCGAATGGGCGATCAACTGGACGCCGACCAAGGACGGCTTCATGAGCTCGTATTGCAATACGGTTCCGACAGCGGAGGGAGGAACGCACGAAACCGGATTCTGGTCCGCCATCCTGAAAGGCGTTCGAAACTACGGGGAGCTGGTATCCAACAAGCGAGCCGCGCAAATTACGAAGGACGACATTCAATCGGGCGGCTGCGCGCTCGTTTCCTGCTTCATTAGCGAACCTGAATTCGTCGGCCAGACCAAGGACCGGCTTGCGAGCCAGGAAGCGCAGCGACTCGTGGAATCCACCATTCGCGACCGTTTCGACAATTGGCTCGCGGCCGACCCCAAGACATCCGGCGACATCCTCGATTTCGTTGTCGAAAGGGCCGAGGAGCGCCTGCGGCGCCGCGCGGAAAAGGAAACGGCGCGAAAATCCGCGACCAAGCGGCTTAGACTGCCGGGCAAGCTGGTCGATTGCTCGCAGTCGTCCCGGGACGGCACCGAAGTCTTTATCGTGGAAGGCGATTCGGCCGGCGGCTCGGCGAAAATGGCGCGCGACCGCGCGACCCAGGCACTGCTGCCGCTGCGCGGCAAGATATTGAACGTGCTTGGCGCGGCATCGTCCAAACTATTGCAGAATACGGAAATCAGCGACCTGTGCCAGGCGCTTGGAACGGGCATGGGGCCTAGGTTTGACCTGGATTCCCTGCGCTACGAAAAGGTCATCATCATGACCGATGCAGATGTCGACGGAGCTCATATCGCGTCCCTGCTAATGACGTTTTTTTTCGTGCAGATGCGACCGCTTATCGATCACGGCCACCTCTACCTCGCCTGCCCACCGCTTTTCCGGCTGGCGCAGGGCGCCAAGCGGATCTATGTGCTCGACGAGCAGGAAAAGGACGAGTGGATTCGCGCCGGGCTCGGAGGCAAGGGAAAGATAGAGGTCTCCAGATTCAAGGGCCTTGGCGAGATGGATGCCAAGGACCTCAAGGAAACGACCATGAATCCCGCCACTAGGAAGCTTATCCGGATTTCGATCGAGGACGACGAGCCGGGTGAAACGGAAAACCTAGTCTACCGCTTGATGGGTAAAAAGCCCGAGCATCGCTTTCAATTCATTCAGGACAACGCCAGAACCGCCCAGAATCTCGATCTGTAGTCGACTGCGCCTTACACTCGCCGAGAGAGCGCGAATTGCAGGAGAGTAGCAACAGGCGGACAGACCGACCCCGCCGTCCTACGCCGCCTCTAGTAACTCGAGCCCGCATTGGTTGCGTGACCATGCCGCATTCGCAGCGCCGGCCCGCCAACGACTTCGATGCCGGGGTCGCCCGGACCGCCATTATGATCCGGGCGAATCGATAGGTTTCCGCGTTTTCAAGCAACCGCCGACATTGCGGCGAAATCCTTTTGGGTTGAAAACGGCGGCCGGACAACAATTCGTTCAACATCCTAAAAAACGAGATGAGATTGCTTTTGCCAGCGCCGTTCGCGCCGATCGGCACATTGAGTGGACGGAGCCTCGGCGTCGTAATCTTGAACGAGCGAAAGCCGCGAATCGTTATCGAATTTAGCTCTTGCAATCTATTTGCCGTGAGCCTTTTTGACCTAGAAAAACGTAATCGTGCCGTAATTCTTGCTTTCGCCGAGCGAAGGCCATGACTGCGGAGACTACTATCAGCGCATCCGCAAATTGCCGCAAACATGGGAAGGGACCCAAGCGGTCAAACCATTCCGACTTTCGCTTCATGCGAATACAACATGGAACGGGAGCTGGCACTGGATCTTCTTGTGTTACTCCAGGATCAGTTCCCTCAATGCCCTCTTGGCGATAATCATCCATTGGGAATCAACCCGTTTGATGGACGGCAGACAGGAAGGCCGGAATCATGCAATTATGCAGTGGTCCTTGAACAAGCCCATGATGATACGGCCATGTTCGGGAAACGGCGAGTTTTCTGGCGCCGGTTCGTACAAGAAATAGACCCGGCCTATATGCGGCTGTAGCTTGACGTGCCACCAGAACATTCTATCGGTTCCGCGATAACTCCGGGCATGATCCCGCCCGGAAGCGGGATTTCTTTTGGTGGCTCCATTTTCATCCGAGGTCTCGCAACCGACTCTAGCCGACAAGACTCCCGGCAAGTCAGTTATATTTCCGGTAGGACATTCATAAAAGCATCTCTCGCCATGATCGCTAAGGCCTCGCAAACACCGGACTAATTCGCCCCGAACAATTAGGTGCGGGCGATCAAAATTTCCTAACCCGCTCTAGACATTGTCAGCCCACTCCAGAGCCGGAAAGGCAGACTCCTCAAGACATTTAAACATCTCCGCATTAGCGTTCTCCAGCGTGATCACTGACCGGCAAAAGTCAACATGCTCGGATTCTCTTGTCACGAAGAAGAGGTCAGCAGTATCATTACCCACAGTAACGGATACCCGTCCGCTTGGCGCTCGACCAAGTGGAAGCGGCAGAACTGCCACTTGATGTCCTAGCCTGCAACGGGCGAATGCCCACGCTATCCCTGGAGAAAATCGCTCGGCGCCATCCATGTGGATATCATAGCTATCCGGTTCGGCATCGTCGAAGTCCAATGCGCGATCAAGGGCCTCCGCGAGTCGAAGACCGAGGTCTCGATCGAAGTACAAATGGCGTTTTGGACCGAAAAGGGCGCAGTAGAATTGCACGTCCTTGCCGAGGTCTATCCTGTAGCATTCTTCGTGCTTCGCGACGCCCTCGTTTCGATCACGTGCTGTGTCAAGTCTCTCGAGCATTGGTTAACTGCATCCGCGAGTAAATCCCTGTCAATTTCGACCGCCCCTGCCAGCGACGACTCGTCGAGTACAAACCGTAAAGTCATGGCTTGCGCCGCCGATTCAAAGCCAGAGCAGCGAGATCAATTTGAGCCTGATCAAAGAAGCCAGTAGGCCAAGTAGAAAGCTGACCGGTTTCCAAAAGATCAATCGATTGAAGAATGGATCCCTCTTCTTCTTCGGTACGAAAGAAATGGATTGCAACCTGCTCCGGGCTAAGCCCGGCATTTCCATTGGCGACAGCAAGCCGAATTCCATTCAGTACATGATCGCTGTGGGTCTCAAGAAAGACCTGCACACCATCCGCAGCAACTTGCGCCAAAAACCCGCCAATCATTGATTGCCCAGCCGGGTGCAAATGGGCTTCAGGGTTTTCTACTAGGAGCAGCCCTCCAACCTCTGCGCGCAGTGCCGCAACGACAATTGGCAAAGAGTAAGAAATGCCAAACCCGACGTTGGGTGCGCGAGTCCACTCACCTCGCAGCCCCGGGACCTTGAAACGCAAGCGCGTAATTGACAAATTCGGAAAGCGCACGGCATCGATCTGGATTGGACGGACGATTTTGGTTATCCAATTCTCTGTTTGATGTAATAGGTCTTCGACAACCTGTGTTCCGTCAATGGGATTCTCGATCCGGCCCTTGTTAACGCGGCATCGGCCGCATGATGCCAGAACCTGCGCCACAAACTCTCCGCGTGGACCAACATCAAATTCTGCGGCATTGACTGCGCTTGCACCAAGGACGGCGCGCGGCCCCAGGCGTTCTGCACTCAGATAGCAAAACTGTGGGGCTGGCCCGGTGAGTGCAATTGAAAGATCTTTAGGCCTTTCAAAGATTCTTGCATCCAACATCTTTGCATTATCATTATTCGTTGCACCGAATGACCAGCACCCACATTTGCCCTGATCATCAAGCACTCTGACGACAGCAATGTTTTTGCGAGCTTTACGGTTAATGATGTCTTCAACTCCACCCAACTCCAAGTCATCAAAAACGTTGAGTTCGACGTGAGTATTTTCAGGCTGCCTAGCGATCCGCCGGGCCAACAGGAGAGCGTGAAAGACCGAGGTCTTGCCAGAGCTATTGGCCCCTGTCAGGATAGTGAGGTTAGCGGTTTTCAGGACCAAGTCGTGAAATCGCTCAAAATTCTCAAGTTGAATCTCGTCAATCATGGAAGCATTTCCTGGGCTATGTTACGGACTTTAGTTCAGGCGAGTCCGGACATTCATCACATCGCCCGTGCTGATACTGATCGAAGAAATAAATTCCCTGTCGTTTGTCATCATTTCGCGTGCGCGGCGGGCCAGATCCTTGGCCGCTTTCCAAGCTGCATTCTCATCGTGACCGGCTAGCGCAGTTCCCCAGCTTTCAAACAATGCGCGGTTGATCGGGCTTTTCCGTTCCGCACGCAATGGCCACTTCGTGTTGATACTCATCAATAAGTGCGGCTATTTGATCATTGGGACTCGTTTCAGATACTGCGCCTTTTTTCTTTCCAAGTAGACAAGTTAGGCATGGAAACTTGGACTTTGGCCTATAGTGATCCACCGAGCCTGTGTGTACCAACTCTCGCGTTGTGAAAGCGCACATGCGATCATACGCAGCATACAAGTGCTCCAGCGCTGCCGACCAATAGTTATGTTTGCGGAACTCCGCCGAACTCGGGTTCGGGTTGCCTCTCAAGAACCTTTGTCCTCTTTGCCTCACCTGTGTGTCGAACGCCGGATACTCGACCCGCGGCGGGACCCGAATCATACTTCGTCTCCAAGCCGTCTTGCAAAAAATATCCATCGAGACCAAAATTGATCGTCCGGTGACAAGGTTCGCTTTAGCCGTGCTGTCACTTCCTTGACCGCATCTAGGTCCGGTTCGTCTGACAGCTGCAGCGCCTTGGCATCTTCAATCACTTGCTCCGCCGCTCGCGACCGCGCATGCGGCAAACCGAAAACTGGAGATGTCAACCATGCAGACATATCACCGTACTTGTAAAAGTCTAATCTCTCCAACTTCACAGACTCACCCACTAACAGCAAATGTGCCAACACGTCCGATTCATCAGAAAACTCATCTTCCACTGAAGCAAGCACCATCGGAGAATGCGTTGCCGCAATAACCTGAATCTTCAAGTCTGTACTCAGTAGTTTCCCAATTGACAGAAGGCCCGGCAAAACAAGCCGTTGCCATTTGGGATGCAAATGAGCTTCTAGTTCATCGACGACTATAACCATCTTGCGTTGTGGGGAAACACCCGCTTGTTCCGAGGCCAACAAATGCTCTTGCCACGACCAAATAATCAGGTATGTCAAAAGCAGAATTCGTTGAATGCCAGCCGACGCAAATAGAACCGGAACGTCTCCGTAAATCTGCCGTACAGTAGGTAAATTCCGTGGATCCCCTGGGATCCGGATAGGTTCACCCGGAATTAGGGGACCGGTATCCTCTGGAGACAGCCGCTCAAGCACACGAGCCAACATTCTAAAGGCACTCTTATCACTTGCCTGTTGCCAACTCACCCAGTCTCGAACCAATCCCTCGATCTCTCCAGACTTTCCTTCCCAAACCTCCTGTCCTGTAAACAAGCTCAACGACTTGGGTCCGCCCACTTGTAGTCGACCGCGCGTCTCGTCAGAAATTGCGAATGAACCATCCGCCCGTGTAAAGATACTCAATGCAGATACCAACGGTCGATTCTCTAGCTTCCTCCAAGTGTGATGTAGCCAATCAAATGTACTCTGACCGACCAATTCCTGGCCTCCCGCATTCCGAATGCGGTACTCTATTCGAGGCTGCGTTGAGCGCGCAGACCCGAACGGATATGCTGGATGACTTGCCCATGTTCCTGTCAACGCCCACCATGCGGCATCCAGAAGGAACGATTTCCCTAGTCCGTTGTCTCCGGCGATCAAAGTAAGGCGTTCGCCAAATTCAAGGTCAACGCTTGAAGCCGGACCAACATCGTTCAGTCGTATAGCCGCTAGAGTTCCTTCTGCTTGACTTGGAGCATCCGGAGGAATTGCAAAGCCATAAGCAATATCCTTCAAGATTAGTTCATCTTCGCTCAACACATCTATGTTGGCCGGCGGTGACGATTTAGATTTAATCAAATTCTCGATTTCCCTATCATTTATCTTAAAGTCGTCCACGAACTTCCGAATGATATCTTCTATATCTGTATTGAAATGCCAACTCGTACCCTTGCCAATCCAGACGGCCAGCGCGGCCAGAGACGGCAACTAGTTTGGAGTCAACTCTGCGACACGGCGTCTGATCTTTTCTATATAGTCACCTACCCATCCCCATCGCCGCGATTTGCGGGGATGAATGAATGCCTCTTTAAAGGTTTGCGTGTTTATGGGTTGCAGACCAGTGGAATAGTAATTTGCCGCCACCCAATAGGTCGTCTTCTTGCTATTGAATGGTTGAAAGAAAAATTCACTCTTTGGGTCTAGGCGATGATGCGTCTCCAAATGGCTCCTAATAAATCTGTCCAAGCTCATTTGAACCGAGTCGCCAACAGGCATCTCATTTCTCTTGGCTGCCAAAAAAGTAATTCCGATGAACGGATGGCAGTCGTTACCTAACTCCCGTACCGCCCACTCGACTATTTCTGAACTCAAGTTCATCGGTTACTGGACTCCGAGGACTGCGCTGCGTATTCGCGGAATTCCCGATTATGATCAATTTCAATGGCTGACCGTTCCATGGCGTTGGCGACCCTGACGGTCGTTCCACTTCCAACGAATGGGTCCAATACTATGCCATTCGTCGGACAACCGGAGTCCAGACACTTTCTAACCAGCTCGTCTGGGAAGGGCGCAGTGTCCAAGCCACCAGAGACTCGTGACTGAGCCCGAATCGTCCACATGTCCTCTTCGATTTTCTTGTCCACTAATGGTTTCTTGTCAAAGTGGTACTTGCGTGTCTTTGCAAGTAGAAACACATATTCATAGCTTCTTCGGGGTCGATCTTTAACGTGCTCTGGTAGACGATTCAAGCGATGCCAAATAATCGAACTGCGAAGCACCCGACCCGAGTCCATAAAACTTATTGCTAACCGCCCAAGGAAAACCGATGAGAGACTTTCTTTGCAATCCTATTCCTAAGCCTCCACTTTTGTCCACCGCCCGTAGACCAAAGCGGCGTTTTCTGCTCTTTTCGTCCTGACCATGGGACTTGCCTTTGCCGGAGTAAAAGGTATTGCCGATGTTAAAGAATACTACTCCGTCTTCACGCAATACTCGCCGCACTTCATTCATGACTTTAGTTATTACTCTAACGTATTCATCTACAGAGTCCTCCATTCCGATTTGACCGTCAACGCCGTAATTCCGAAGCCAGAAATAGGGAGGGGAAGTCACTACACAGTTTATGCATTTTTCCGGCATTTGTGACAACGCATCAAGCGCTGACCCGCATCAAATGGTCCACCGGTGTCCCAGTGAGGACTTGCCACCCCGCTTATTGTCATCGGACAAGTCGCCAAACTCAAAGAAGTCTTTGTCTTCGACGCACGAGTTCGGGTCAGAGTCCGGTGAGTATTCGACACAGTGTCCAATACTCCGCTACCTCCAGCTATCGTTAATACTCTCCAATTGGTTCTGCGACACCATACCGACCGCATGTCCCGGTAAGGGACCGCACATCGAGAGTGACACCGTTACCTATCCTCGCCAATGTGGATCCCTATGAGCAACCACATTAAATGAAGCAATTGGCGGTTCCCGCGTTCACGGTATTTGGGTAACCCCGGTACGATTTCGCATTCCGCGCGGCGCGCGCTACGGACAACCGTTCACGGCAGCGTTCAGGGAATCGGCGGCAGACGGGCAACACGGGTCGTCACCGCTGGGCCGAACGCTTACGGGCATCGATCTGGCCAGCGTCTACTTGTGTTTCCAGGACGAGGCGAGAATCGGGCAGAAGGTCATGCCGGCACGGGTCCGGGCGCAGCGCGGCACCCGCCCACGGGTCCCGCGGGACCACAGATACGGATACTGCTACCTGTTCTCCGCCATCTTTCCGGAAGCCGGCGTGGCGGTCGGCCACATCTACGACCGGACCAACACCAACCAGATGAACCGGCACCTGCTGGACATCGCGGCGTCGGTTCCCGACGGCCGCCACGCGCTGGCGGTTCTCGACGGCGCCGGCTGGCATCGCTCCAAGGCGCTCGAAATCCCGGCCAACGCGGCGCTGCGGCGCCTGCCGCCCTACAGCCCGGAACTGAACCCGGTTGAGACCGTATTCCAGTTCCTGAAATCGCGCCACTTCGCCAGCCAGGTCGTCGAGACCGCCGATGCCATCAAGGAGAAAGTTGGCGCAGTCCGGTCGGATTTCATCAACTCCCCGGATCGGACCCGCACGCTCGTCGCTCGAAGCCGGGGAGAATTGGCACGGGGAACATCAGGAGAACTTTCAGTGCTTCCAAAATTATTCGAGTACCTAGAAATTTTCCGGAATTGGTATTACGGGTGCTACAACGCTGCACACCTTGGCGAGGAGGGCTGGTTCCGTTGGGAGGCCTCGATGGCGCGAGATGCGTCCGACCGCCGCTAGCGGCGCCAGCACTGCCATCCCGAGAAATCGGAGTTGCCACCTCAACTCCTGGCCAGGGGGCAGGGCAGCTGCAGGACCGGTGGTGGCCCCGGCGGCCATCGAGGCGTGCTGGCGGGAGCGGATCGTAGACCATCCATCCTGGATGGAGGACTTGCTGATGCACTCGGTCATGACATTATGCACGGCAACTCGCCGGAGATGGCTAGCAAGGCGGTGATTGACCGCCCTGCCCCATCATCAGGTTTCAGAAATCCGTTGAAGACGGATTTTTCCTTCTCCCCGGCGCCGACAAGCACAGCGCCGACCGGTGCGGGACAACAAGGCCAGCAATGGCGGCAAGGGCATGGAGAGGTCAGCTGGGTTACATTGTAGCTCAATATAAAGGATCGGACCATGCGCACTGTCCTACGGGCACGCATCGACGAAAAGACCAGGGACGAGGCCGCCGCCGTGCTGGATGCAATCGGTCTCACGGTGTCGGACGCATTCCTCCTGATGATGGTCAGGATTGCCGCCGAGAAAAGGCTGCCGTTTGATCCCCTGACGCCAAACGAGGAAACCATCGAGGCCATGCGGGCTGCCCGGCGGGGCGAAGTGGTGTCTGTCGGCGACATTGACGGATTGATGGCCGGTCTCAATGCGGAGGATCTGGCGGACGGCAGCATTCAAGCGGGACTACAGGCGCGAGAGGAAGGACCGCTTTGCAAAACGCTTGATGGTGAACTTGCGAGCGTCTTGGCCAGCCTTGCCGGGGACAGGCCTCTTGCGCCGAGGCATGGACCCAAAGGACAGCAGGGCCGCCGGAGTGAAAACTGATTGAGTAACACGAATAACAGGAATAAGGTCGGCATCATGCAGGAGAACGAGAAATTGAAACAGCCGCTGGAGATACCGGGTTTCCCGGATGACTGGCGTGACCAGATCAAGGCCGACCTTGCGGCCCAACTCGCGGCTGGCGGGACCCTCTATGGTGTCCGGTCGGACGGCGCCTATATCGCACGGACCAAGGACGGGGACCGGGTGATCAGCTATCCCGACCTGAAATCTGACTGATCCGCCCTGCCCGGCCTCTGGCGGTCACCATGCCGACCCTCCTTGTCGTTGCTGGCCCTAACGGGTGTGGAAATTCCACCCTGACTCGCACGAGCGGATTCAGCGGGATCGCCGCGCTTTTTGATGAGCACCAACAGCCTTCGCCGAGAATGACAAAGCGAGTGTTGTTCGCGACGAGATGAAGCCGCGAGAACCGCTGATCGCGCGTCCAGCCGATCCAGGCGTCGCGCACGCCGACTTTGAATGCCCCCGCCTGCCAGCCGATCAGAGCAACCCAGGCCTCCCCGCTAACAGCCACGTGGCGAATCGCGCGGCCGTAGAAATATTTGAAGGAAAGATAGTGGTGGCGCGCGGCAAGGGCATCCCATCGCTTCTGCTCGGCGTAGCCTCGCACCGGCCGCACCGTCACGTCGCGTGGAAAAATGTCGCCTCTTTTCGAATCGAAAACTTGCATCCCGAGGCGCGTATCAATTCCAATGTTGCGTTGCCGGAGAAAAATTCCCCGAACAGTCGTTCTGCATTCAGCCTGAACCGACCGACTTGTACATTTTTTGTTCCTATGCTGAGTTTGGGCCTAAAATGAGACGGCTACCCGGACAGTAGACAGTCTAGCTATCCCGCTTTGCAGCTACTATTCTGCAGAAGCATCTTGTGACCTTCGGTGAACTTCCCATTTCGCGGCGTCCGGTAGACCTTGCCCTTTGGCGTTGGGACTAAATTAGTGTTCTTGAAATCATTCATTAATTTCTGGTCATTTGTGTAAAGAAGGCGGGCGCCGCTGATCCTCGCCAATGCCAGAACGTGGCGGTCGTTAGATTGGCAACCGGCCGAACTGTCTAGCTTGGCCTCTTCTTTGGCGACATCGGCGTCGGACACGTTGCGAACTCTCCCGCTCTTTGATGCCTCGTCGTACCAGATCCTGAATCTTTCAAGTTTGAAAAGCTCTTCTTTGAGTCGCCCGCCAATCACGAGGACCGGACCATCGGAACTGATATGTTTGAGAAACTCGCGAGCAGCATCAGGTCTGTTATTAGGTTTGTTTTTGCCGGCACCGAAGACAATGCTGACAACATTCGCATCAACAATTGCACGCATGCTACAGACCCAGCGACCTGTTCACTTCATCCATGAAGAACTGGCGGTAGCTGGATGGCGCATCGAGGATATTCCCTTCCTTGTCGATGCCAATACTGTGAATCTCGACCTCTTCGCCATGGCGCTCAAAAAACAGGATGGACACATCGTCAGGTTTGAGATCTGTTCTACCGTCCCGAACATCCATTCGCACCCTATCGATCAGGTGGTCACTGTGTGTTTCAACCAAGATCTGCCGTTTGGCGGAGGCTACGTTGCACATGATCGAGCCGAGTCCTGCCTGCGCACTGGGATGTAGGTGCACCTCAGGTTGTTGTAGAAGGAGCATGGGCGACTGGTCCGGTTGGTTGAGTTCATAGATGACGGGGAGTATCTGGCTTGCACCATACCCGACATCGATTAGATTGCGCCATCGTCCCTCGGTGATTTCAGAGCGGTTTCTGACCTGGATCTGGAAAGGGTCGCTTCCGGCTTCTATCCCCAGGGGCCGTATTCTAATCTCGTCGAACACACCGGTACTTTGCGCAAAAGTTTCAATGCCGGATTTTAGGGTATTCCACCGCTCCGGGTCGGAAGTTGCCAATGAAGCAAGGTATTCGGGAATACTTGCACCTTTAGGATCGTTAAAGCCTGGGCCGGGTTCGTAGCTTCTCCTAGGCTCGGATCGTATAGGGGCGATGGCATGTGGAACATTGAATAGCATGTCTGTGCCGATTTTATTCGCCATCTGCTGATAAAAATTCAACACGAGATCAGTCAGTTGACGTCTGTCTTGGTCTGAGAACTGCGCTTGGTCGATTCCAGGTCCAGGCAAGGGGTCTGTTTTCAGGAAATTTACAACTGATTGAAGTCCCCACGACTCGGAACGCCGCAAAATTTCAAATTCAAGTTCCCGACTGTCAGGTTCGACTATGTTAAACTGCCATCTACCTCTCAAAGTTTGGGCATCCATCGTGACGTGACCCTCCCGGGAGCGGGTCCAAATCAAAGATGCCTTAGAGTCGGTTATGTGCAGCCTGTTGACTTCAGTGCTGATATCCCCTTGACATAATGTTACCTCAGTTTTCGTATTTTCGACGACAATTGCACCGGAGAATTCCTGCTCGTGATCGCTGTCGCTTTCGGATTGATGGACAATTTCCCGAAAGGATCCGAGGTCAAAGGGTTCCTCCTTGAAGTCGGGACGAACTACACCTCGAAAAACGGCATGCCACAATATCCGAATCATGGCCATCAGAGACGTTTTGCCAGTGCTGTTCTCGCCAACCAAGAGCGTAAGTGGAGCTAGGCGCGCGGTCTGACGTTTCCGGAAACATCGAAAATTCTCGACTGTCACTTCGTCCATTTTCCGCTCCCGATGGAAATCATGTCCAAACCAAGGTCCATATCGAATTATTGAACAGACAGAAACAATAAAGCGGATTCCGGCACGGGTGCGAGCATCGCTGCGGTTGTCGGGACTGACCGAAGTGTCTCGGATCAGAGTTTGCGGATGTTTTCCGGCGAATTTCCGGCTGCGGGCGCAGCAATCCTTCAAGCTGGCACTGCGGCTTAACGGGTTCTGTTTCCAACCCGCCCAGGCGCGCTTCAGGGGCTTTAGATTGGTGTCGACCGCGTCCTGCGCCCTCGCATAGTAGCGATTGGCCCGGGGCGTGTATCGAAACCGGCCATCGAAGCGAACGATGGAAATTGCCGCGTTGCTTAGGCAGGCGAGGTTGCGCGGCGTGTGGCGCACATGCGCCCGTCAGCGGTCCTCGTCGAATGTCCAGTCGCGAACGTAGTTAAGGCGGTTCTCAATGTGCCAGTGATCGAGGACGATGCGGAGCAGCGTGCTGGAATCGGCCCTGTCCCTGTCGAGCGAGGCCAGGCATTAGGTGGTGTCTTCGGATCTTGTCCCGGTATTGACGCATTCGATCGTTCGGCGGATCCGGATGGCCTGCTTTCGTCCGTAGAGATCGCAGCAACCGTCCCATTCGGGGTCCGCCAGGTCGACCGCGTCGCGGCGGCGCCGTTCGCGCCGATCAGCACATTGAGTGGACTGAGCTTCAGCGTCGTACTCTTGAACGAGCGAAAGCCGCGAATCGTTATCGAATTTTGCTTCGCCAATTTTTTTGCCATGTGCCTTATTGGCCTCAAGAAACGTAAACGTGCCCTGATTCTTGCTTTCGCCGAGCGAGGGCCATGACTGCGGAGACTACTATCAGGGCATCCGCAAATTGCCGCCAACATGGCAAGGGTCGCAAGTGGTCAATTCATTCCGACTTTCGCTTCATGCGAATACATCATTGAACGGGCATTGGATCTTCTTGTGCTTCTGAATTTCTCAGCGAACTATCTGATTCCAAGGCATGCCGCGCCAAGCCAAAGCGCGGCGGTATTGTAGAAATTGGATGTCGAATTTTGGATGGACTCTAAATGCGATACCTTGATCGATCATTTCGGGCTCCGTTGGCATCAACACGATGCAAGTCGCTCTCGCCGACACGTGAGCTCGCTGGAACCTTCAAGCCGCGGACAAAGCAGACACACCGGAGAGCCGCAAGTCTGGGCGCAACCGCCGAAGCGGCCGACAGAGACATTTGGATCCTGAAATTGGGAAGAAATAACATTCTCGAAAAAGCGCGCCGAATCGCCAGGGTCCCGCGCTTTCTTAGAACCGCCGACAGAACCATCGAATAAATTCGAAGCCTGCGTAATAAGAATTACGGACAAGTTAGAGCTACCAATTCCTTGAGCGGCGCCTATGTCGTGATCGGATGCTTTCTCTTAACTCTGCTCAATGCCGAATACTTAAATTCGTAAAATCTAGTCTAGGAATTTCCGCAATCGACACAATAATGATCAAGATGCTAAACGTTCGGGGTACGGCATCGTGAGGCTGAACCAGAATGCTAGCATCAACGACCTGTGCCAGTCGCTTGAAACAGGTAATGGTCGAGGCTCGGCCTGGAATCGCTTCTCCTCAAAGACACCAAACTCATGCCTGATGTCGATGTCGCCGAGCCCGAAAAGCGTTCACGCGATGACGGTTTCATTTCGTTTGAATGCGGCGGCTCTTTGATCGCTTCCATTTCGATTTCGCCTGCTCGTCGCGTTTCCGGCTAGCGCAAGCAGTCAAGCGGAGCCATGCAATCGCAATGCCCGAGCATCGCCCTCGATACGCTATGGAAACCTCCGGAATCGGCCGAAACCTGGATTTTCGGCCGAATGTCTCGAATCAAGGCTCCGTCGATTTTCGGCCATCTATCAGAATCTTAGAAGGCTTTGCGGATGCCGGATTTCGCATTTCGATCTAATTTACGGGCATTCGGCTTTCGGTGATTTCGGCCCACCACGAGCATCCGACGGGTATGGCTTCGTCGTTGAAATTGTATTTGGCATTGTGAAGCTGAGCGGTATCCCCGTTGCCAACGAGTATGTACGCTCCCGGACGCGCATTGAGCATGAACGCGAAATCTTCAGCGCCCATAACCAGAGGAGCTTCGGTTTCCACGCTGGTTCCGACCCGTCCGGCCGCCTCGACCGCGTATCCGCACTCGCGCTCGGCATTGACCATGACGGGTAGCCACGCTCATAGGTCACCTTTGCCTCGGTTCCGAACGCTTCCGCCGTCGTCCGCGCGATTTCGCCAAGTCTTTTTTCCGCAAGCGCGCGAGCTTCCTCCTCTTGGGCTCTTACGGTGCCCTTCAAAACCGCGCTTCCCGGTATGACGTTGTACGTGTCCGTTGCCGTCTGGAAGGACGTTACGGATACGACAACCGGGTGGGTCGGATTTACGTTTCTCGAAGCGATGGACTGCAGCGCGACGACGATGTGACTCGACGCCAGAGTCGGGTCCCTGCCCAGGTCGGGTTTCGCAGCATGGCCTCCGACGCCGGTAACTTCGATCGTGAAACTGTCCGCGGAGGCGAAAAAGCTGCCGGACCTTATCGCGAATTCGCCAACGGGGAGCGTCGGCATGTTGTGCATGCCGTAGATCTCCTGAATGCCGAAGCGCTCCATGAGACCATCGTCGACCATCTCCTTGCCGCCGCCGCCGCCCTCTTCGGCCGGCTGGAACACGACAACCGCCGTGCCGTCGAAGTTTCGCGTTTCCGCCAGATACTTGGACGCGCCGAGAAGCATCGCCGTATGCCCGTCATGTCCGCAAGCATGCATGACGCCATCGTTTTCAGATGCGTAGTCGATGCCGGTATCCTCTTTTATCGGCAGAGCGTCCATGTCCGCTCGCAGCGCCACGACCCTGCCCGAATTGTTTCGGCGCCCCTTTATAACTCCGACCACTCCGACGCGCCCTATCCCTTCGACGACTTCGTCGCAGCCGAAGCCCTTTAGCAGCCCGGCAACCTTGCCCGCCGTTCGAACCGTATCGAACAGCAGTTCGGGATGAGCGTGGATGTCACGCCTCCACTCGCAGATTTGATCGTGCATTTCTGAAAACCGGTTTTTAATAGGCATCGCTATCCTTGCTCCGACATAGATTCGACAAGTCGCCGCACGAATCGGCTTCCCGCCTCCAGCTGCTCCAACGAGATGTACTCGTCGGCTCCGTGAGCCTGCTTGATATCGCCCGGGCCGCAAACCACGACGGAATAGCCCGCCTCCTGGAATTGGCCGGCCTCGGTCGCATACGAAACCGCGTGCGACCCGTTGTCCCCCGTAAGCGCGCGAGCGATTACGTCCGCCGCGCCGTCCGACTCGGGCGCCATAGGCGGCACGCGGAATATCTCTTCGGCTCCGACCCCGGCGCCGCCGTGAATTCTCTTGCAGCCGGCATCCTGCTCGGCGATGAATTCCCGGAATTCCGCATCTAAGGAGACGGCGGAATCGCCGGGCAAAAATCTAAAGTCAAAACTGAATTCGCAGTCTCGCGCGGTAATGTTCATGGCCGTTCCGCCTTTGATCATGCCCGCATGGGCGGTAGTACAAGGCGGATCGAACAATTCGGCGAATCCGCATGCCTTCGAAGCCAGGCCTTTTTCGTTCAATCGGTTGCCCCATTCAATAATTCGCGCAGCCGTCATGACTGCGGAGACTCCCGTGTGGAGTATGGATGAATGAACTTCGTGGCCCCGGCACCGAACGCGATATCCCAAAGTACCCTTGTGTCCGTTCACGACGGACATCATGGTCGGTTCGCCAACGATTACGGACGCGGCCGGCGGCAGCTCGTCTTGCATTGCCTCGATTAAAGGCGGAGCTCCGAGGCAGCCGATTTCTTCGTCCCTGGTCAATGCGATTTGTATGGGCCGCTGCAGATTCGAGCCCGCCATAAGCGGTAGATTGGCAAGTACGACCGATATGAACCCCTTCATATCGCAAGAACCGCGCCCGTATAGCCGGCCCTCTCTTTCGGTCAGCTTCCATGGATCGGACGCCCATTCCTGCCCGTCTACGGGAACGACATCGGTATGCGCCGATAAAACAACGCCGCCGGGTTCCGAAGGGCCGATTTGCGCGAATATCCCGGCTTTCCGGCC
Organism: Albidovulum sp. bin36; assembly: GCA_002238565.1. Taxonomy (GTDB): domain Bacteria; phylum Pseudomonadota; class Alphaproteobacteria; order Rhodobacterales; family Rhodobacteraceae; genus JAPPFL01. The sequence continues at coordinate 13,251 of MPMP01000055.1, read as the reverse complement.
CGTCGAATCCAATATAATGCGCGACGATACGCCGTGGCCTTCCAGATAGCCTTTTACCCATTCGATCAATTCCAGATTTGAATCCCGGGAAACCGTCCGAAATCCTATCAACCGATCCAAAATCGCGCGAGGCGAAAGACTTTCTGCCATAGATGCACCGAATACGAAAATGCTGCTGCCAGCTATCTGCCAAATAGCCGAGTTTTGCAACAGCCACATCTCGAAAACAGCTACCGCCTCGACTGACAAAAAGCGCCGCGGCCGCGCATCGCAAAATCCCATTCGTCCGACGCGCGCATCCTGCCCATCGGTCGTATTTTCAAATGGAATGCAATAGCTTGATCGCTGGCGGAAGCCACGACCGCGACCGGCATGTCGATGATCGGTTTCGCGGCGACGTCGTGTACGGCGGCGGAGCCGATATGCTCGATACCGAGCGCGCCCTCGCCGATTGCCGCTGCAATGTTCCGCCGGTTCAGGCCAAACGTGTCGCCGTCAATCCTCCCGGCAGGACGAGACGACGATGGCGCGTTCCTCGGCCTAGCCCCCTCTACCCGATTTTCAACCTTCGCATGCGCTCAAGCCGCCTGCTCCAGCGACCAAGCAACCCGGTCCGCCACAAACTGCGCGAACGGCCCGATATCCTGATCGACACTGGCGCTTTCGAGCCTCGCCATGTAGACATCGCGATCCTCCACCCGGATCACGGTCCACGGATAGCCGCCGGATGCCAGCATCGCGTTCATGACAAAGCGCGCCATGCGCCCATTGCCGTCCGGGTAAGGATGGATATAGCCGAACAGCCAGTGACCGAGCACGGCGCGAACGGACGGTTCGGTTTCGGAGTCCAGCAGATCGAACAGGGCCGGCATGGCATCGCGCACCGCCTCCCGGCGCGGCGGCACATGGCGCGACCCCCTCAGATATACGGCATCGTTGCGATAGCCCGCCAGGGCGGAAGCCGCGAACAGGCCTGCGGCGACGCAAGGCTGAAACAGTTCGCGATACCAATCGCGGTGGGCCTTGTGGACGAGAGCTCCGGCTTGGCCGCCGTCAACGATCGCGCCGACCGTCGCCCGCACATGCTGGAATGCCTGCCAGTAACCGCGCGCGGCCAACGCATCGCGGCTTTGCCGGTCGGCACCTTGATTATCCGGATCCCAGTCGCCCACGCGCACCCGGTCGATCAGCTCAGGCGTGACGCGGTAGCCCTCGATCGACAGCGAATGATAGGCATCGATTCGATATATGTCATCGACGAAGGACAAGTAGGCATCTGTGTCTTTCGGCGGGCCAGGCGCTTCGGGAAAGGCTGCGATCACGGGATCGCGCATCGTTTCCCACAACGATTGCAGGCGGCCGACTATCGGCACCAGGGTCCGGCTCGGCGCACCGAGGGCCCGTTCCGGCTCGAACGGATCGGATTCGCGGACATCGTAGCCGGCACGTTTCATGACACTCAGAATCTCATCGCCCGCGTCGCCCCTGCCAATCCGCCGGAATCCTCCCGCCAGCCGCCCGGCAATGACCGAACGCCCGCCATCGAGCAGCCGCCCGAGCACGTCGGACGCATCGCGGATGCCCGAGAGGACGACCTGCGCCTCGACCGGGTGCCGGACGAAGAACGCCTCCGGCGCGCGCGCCAGTGCCGCCTCGGGCACAAACAGCCGCAGCCCGTCCCGGTCCGTCAGGTCGGCATCCGGCGGCATTTCCTTTACGCTGAGATCGAACAATGACGTGCCGAACAACAGTTCGACGTTATTGTTGGCACCCTTGGGCGCGTAGATGACGACCTGCCGCGGGATGACGGTGCATTCAGCGTGGAGCAGCAAGGACTGTTCCGGGGACAGGTGCCAGTCCGGCCCGAACCGGACTGTACAATAGGCCGCACAGAACTCCCAGAAGGACGCGAACCAGGGCGTCGCATCGCCCGGAATGGTATCCGGGCTGCAGGAGATCAGCCAGCCCTTCATCACCTCGCGCAGAAAACCGTTTCTCACCAGCCGTGTTCGGTGAACGCGCGTCAGTTCGCCGGAGCGGAAAACCCGCCGGCCCCGGCCCTGGAGCTTCTCGAGCTGCGCCAGCGACGCAGCGAGTTTCTCATTCGGTGTGACCATGCTGGACCGTCTGCGTGGCTTCACAAGTTTATAGTGCCGTATAGGTACAAGTATATAGCGTCGCAGTAGTTCAAGTCAATGCTGCTGCACGCATACCAGTAATTCTCATTATCAATTCATTTTCGATTTTCTCCTTGCCTGGGCGGTTTTCCAACGGGACTGCGGATTGTTTCGTCTGCGGGGAGGCGGTCGTCGGTCGGGGCGGCTTTTCAGGAAGGTCGGCGGTTGCGATGGCTCGCAGGAGTGCGCTCCAGTCCGGAAACACGACGTAGACAAGCGCCGTGCGAATGTGATCCAGCAATCGATACCGCACGGCGAGTCGGGCGAGCACCGCCTTCCAGGCCTCGCAGCGGAGGTCGCAGGCGTTATGCATCAGGAGAGAGATTATGTTGAACATCGCCAGGCAGGCCGGCGAGCGCATCCCTGCCGCGGTAGAAGTTGTGATCCAGGTTGAAGCCGTCTTTCAGTATCCCGAAGGCATTGTTCTTGACCTTCCACCTCGCCCGCGCGCATCTTGCCAGGTCCTCGACGGTATCGCGGCCGACTTCGAGATCGGTGGCGAACGCGCTGTGGTATCGCCGCCCGCCGGACGGCGAGCCGACGGTGATCTCGAACCAGTTGACCTTCAGGGCGTCCTCGCCGTCCCTGGTCGGCACGCCGCTCATCCACCGGTGGAAGCAATGGACCTTTTTCCCGCCCCTGCCTTCGACGGTGCGCAGCGAGTCGACCTCAACTCCTTGAATATACTCGTATAGCGCGGCGTGCGATTTCGGTTTGCAGGTGAACAGGAAGCTGCCGCCGGCCTCAAGGACCGCCTCGCGGGCCGGCCTGGCAGCAGTACAGGTCGTCGCCGAGATAGACGGGCCGGAACCGCACCACCGCCGGGCCGATTCGCTTAAGCCACCGCTTGGCGGCATTGATTTCGCAGTCCTGCTTTTCGTCGCCGTCCTGGGCCGGATGAATTCCGGCGGCAGCGGCGGCAGGTGGTTCGATCCCGGCGCGACGATGCTTTCTCCGAGATTGGCGTAGAAGTTCTCGACCTTGCCGCTCGACCGCAGGCGCACGGAGCAGTTTCGCAGCCGAGCTTGCAGGAGGTAAATTACTCGGTGCCGTCGAGGTCGTCGGCGACGTGGTGGAACATCCGGTCGAAATGCTCTGGCAGGGTTCCGTCTAGCATGTCGCGTATGTGGTTGTCGCAGGCAATTCGCTCTATTCCGAAAAGGGTGCGGGCGTTCGAGATGCTTCTGCGCGGACAGAAAGGACGAGCACTGCAGGAACATCACGGCGAAGGCGGCCATGCCGAGGTCGGCAATCGGCAGGCGCGCGTTGCGACCGGTCCGGCGCGGCGGCGCCGAGTTCGCGCATTTTACAGATATATCCCACGAGAGGCGTCATGATCGCCGCAGACCACAAAATCGAGCGTGGTACAATAGCAACATCCGGGGAATCGCGGATTTCTTCGCCGGTTTTCGAGGAATTTTCCGGTTTTCGGCGGCCGACCTGATTCGCCCCGCCGGGGAATAATTGAAAAAATTCCTCTTAGCGAAAAAAACGCTTTTATATCAACGACATAAGATCTCTAAGGGGAATAATTAGAATTGCTGCACACATGCACGTAAATTGCAACGCAGAAACACACGTCTCTGCTGCACAGCGATGTTCGCAGGAAGCACGGATTTCTATCGCCCCCATGGAGCTTGACAATGTCAGAATAATTTCCTAGTAACCCTGACATTGGAGATTGCCATGAGCGATGGGCCCCACAGAAGCCTGAAAATGCCACGCGGCTGGAAAAGACTCGCGAAGCGGGCCGACAAAAGGGCATACGCGCCTGAAGAGGTATGCGACGCTCTGACGGAAGCGCTTGAGCGTGATTGGCACGCGGAAGTACCGGACAGCGTCTGCAGACGCGTGCGCGACATACTTGGCGACAGCCAGAGTTCCCTATTCGGCGATCAGCGGGCCGAACGGCTCGAAGCCCTGCGGGGGGAAACGGCGGGATACCCACTTTGCAACACCTTCCTCGATTATGCAATATTCGTGGCTGAGCGGGGACAATTCGGCGACGAAGCGTTGCGGGAAGCGGCTGGCAAGGCATTGGCGGACCGCGCCGCGCGCGGCGCCCGTCAGATCGAGGAACACTACTGCCGCGAGTCCACGCTCCACCGTGCCGCCCATGTCCGCGAACGAATCGAAACCGGGATCATGCAGTTGGATATCGACGGCATTGCCGGGCGGCTCGTCGGCATCTCCAAGAGCGGAAGCTCGCGGCCGGCCAAACGGACCGGCCTCGATGAAGGCGTGCAGCTTTGAAAGAAACCGCCCCCGGTAACGCTGCTGAACTGCCGATACACCGTGTAGACGTTGTCGAGCCGGGAGTGCCCGAGCTGGAGCATCATATCAGGTGCCAGATCGGGGAGAACCTGCAATTCGATACAGCGGGGCTAGCAACCTATTGCTTTGCAAATTGGGACGCACGGGTCTTCGACGCATTTGTGCTCGCTGCCGCGATACAGTTCTGCGATCACACGAAAGCCCGGCCTTCCGTCCGGTGGGGTCGGAAGATCATCCTGCGGGTACCCATCCATGATCCGGTGCGTTGGCGTTCGGCGGCGGTTTCCGAGGCGTTGCACAGGGCGTTGGATTTTCTAACCGGCGACCGGTGGCACATTGAATTTGTCGCGCGAAAGAGGCCGGAGGACCCGCCCCCGCAGCTAAACCTAAGTCTGCCGAACAGCGAAAGCATAATTATCCCGTTCAGCGACGGCCTCGATTCACGGGCAGTCGCCGGTCTGGCAGAACGCAAGCACGGCCACAAGCTAATTCGGGTCCGATTGGGGTCGCGCTCCCTCAACGGCCATCCCACGAAAGGCGAGCGCGTGCCCTTTGCATCGGTACCGTATCGAGTGCGCTTCGGTCGTCGGCGGTCGGTGGAATCCAGCGCGCGTTCGCGCGGGTTCAAGTTTGCGCTGCTGAGCGGGGTCGCGGCCTATCTGTCGCATGCGCGGCAGGTGATCATGCCCGAGAGCGGCCAGGGGGCTCTTGGCCCGACCCTTGTTCCTGTTGGTCAGGCCTATGAGGATTACCGGAATCATCCGCTCTTCGCCGACCGCATGGAAGCCTTCCTGTCGGCACTGTTTGACCACGATGTTCGGTACGTCTATCCGCGCCTCTGGTACACCAAGGCGGAAACGTTGGCGGCGTTCACTGCCGAATGCCCGGACGAAACGAACTGGGCCCTGACGCGCTCATGTTGGCAGGGGCAGCGGCACGTATCTTTGTTCGGCAGGTGGCGCCAGTGCGGCATCTGTGCCGCCTGCCTGCTCAGACGCATGAGCGTACATGCCATGGGCGGCGCAGAGGAAAGAGCGACCTATATCTGGGAGGACCTAAGCGCCATCCGCTATGAAGATGGCGCGGCCGCGGGTTTCAAAAATACCAGGCCACAGGGCGCCCTCTACGAGTACGCGATCGCGGGGACGCTTTACCTCGATCATCTGGCGACGCTGCAGCATTCGCCGGCAAATCAGGTTCAGCTGGACCGGCAGGTCTTTCAGCTCAGCCGTTCGCTCGGCGTTTCAGAACAGAAAACGCAGCGAAAGCTGGAACGGCTTCTCGCGCAACACGCAAGAGAATGGAAAGACTTTGTCGGGTCGCTGGGTCCAAGCTCATTCGTGGCGCAGTGGGCTTCGGGAGGACCATGATATGGCGCGGGAGGAACCGAACACTCAGGATGTCGGCAACCGTTTGCGGATAGCACGCGAAGCAACCGGCATTACGCAGGCCGACGCTGCGGCGGGAATCGACGTCGCGCGGACAACGCTTCTCGCAATAGAAAAGGGCCAACGCCGTATCCGGCCAGAAGAACTTCAGCGGCTGGCCCGTCTTTACGCTACGTCGGTCAATGCACTGTTGCGGCGCGAGTCTGTATATGTCGATCTCGTGCCGCGCTTCAGGAAACTTGGCACCAGCACCAATGTAGCGGAGGATGCGGCGGCGCGCCTGCTTGCCAATCTGGTCCGCGCTGAAGTGGAACTTGAGAATGTCCTGGGAATCAAGCGGGCGCGAAGCTATCCGCCCGAGCGCCCGATCATGCCTGGCGATGTACGAGCGCAGGCGGAAAACGACGCGACCGAGCTTCGTCACTGGCTTGGCCTCGGACAAGCCCCGGTCCGAGACCTCGTCAGCCTTCTGGAACTCGATCTAGGCGTTCGCGTCTATGTCCGGAGTATCGATCCGCGCATTTCCGGGCTGTTCGCCTATGACGAAGATCTCGGCGCCTGCATGCTACTCAACGCAAATCACCCACGGGAGCGCCGGGCGCAATCCGGAGGCCACGAACTCGGCCACTTAATCTCAACGCGTCGAAGTGCTGAAATCCTGCACACCGACAAGGAAGAAAATTCACGGGAAGAACGCTACGCAAACGCGTTCGGCCGCGCCTTCCTGACACCGACGCGCACTGTCATGCAGAGGTTCCGGGAAATCACGGCAGGGGCGTCACACCTCACGCGCCGGCATGTCATCCTCCTCGCCCATGCTTTCGGGGTCTCACGGGAAGCGATGGTGCGGCGGGTGGAAGAGCTGGACCTGACCAAGCGAGGGACGTGGGACTGGTTTGTGGCCAATGGCGGCATCACCGATACGCAGGCCCGGCAGGTTCTGGGCGATCTGACCCCGCTTGAAATGGGCAAACAAGATGCAGACCGACCTACGACGTTGCGGCTGAACCTGCTGGCCGCGGAGGCATGGCGCCAAGGCCTCCTCAGCGAAGGTCAGCTCGCCCGCATATTGCACCTTGACCGCCTCGATCTGCGCGAAATTCTGGACAATGTGGAGATCGAAGGGGGCGAAGCGGATGGAATGCCAAAGCTCCCTGAATGATCCCACGACACTCGTTGTCGCCGATACCAGTGTGGCAATCAACTTGAATGCAACCGGCTTCGTCGCTTCCATATTGGAGGCGTTGCCGAACAGGATTGCAGTCGTCGAGGCGGTCGCCCTTGAGCTTGAGAACGGGCGGCGTCGCGGGCGCGACGGCGCCGATGCCCTCAACACCCTTGTCGCTGCCGGTCGCATTGACATCGTACGGCTGGGAAACCCCGGCATTGAGTGTTTCACGTCACTGGTTTCAGGGTCGGCGGCAGAAACGCTTGATGACGGTGAGGCCGCGACGATCGCCTATGCCCTGGAACACGAAGCCACGGCCCTGATCGATGAGCGTAAAGCCAACAGGATTTGTGCGGAGCGGTACGGCGCCTTGGCCACTGGCTGCACCATCGACATTCTCGCCCACGACGGGGTAGGAGCGGCCCTCGGGCATAGCAGACTTGCCGATGCGGTATTCAACGCCTTGCATCGTGGCCGCATGCGTGTGCAGACGTGCCACATGGATTGGGTCGTCAATCTGATTGGTAACGAGCGTGCGGCCCAATGCGTTTCCTTACCAGCAGCGGTTCGAACGCGTTGAATACTACCACTGATGACGAAATGCAACGTTCCCCGCTATGAGAACCCACATTAAATGAAGCAATAGGCGGTTCCCTCGTACACGGTTTTTAGGGAACCTCGGGCCGGTTCCGCCTCAGGCGCGAACGCGCTATCGCCCTTCGGAAAGGGATGAATTTTGCCTTCCGAAGGGCTTTTCTCTCGCAAGTTTCTAAAAGAGGGAGAACGCCGAATGTCGCACATATCCCGGCAGGATTCCCGCGAGAGCCTGGCATTTCTGATTTCCGCCGAAGTATTGGGCGTCCTTTTCAAGTTCGACTAGTTTCTCGCCGAGGAAACGAGGCTGAAGGGCTGCTCCCCTCTGCGGCGTCAAGAACTTGCACGTCTCCAACTACACCCGCGCCGACTGGGGCCTGCCGAGGGCTTTGAGGGGACTCCTTCCGCGGCCGGGCTTTTCGTGCGACGACTGCGGCAAGCGGTCGAAGCCGACGCCGGTGCGCTATGCCGGCCGGCGCTTCAGCGTCGCGCCGGTGTTCGTGGCATTCAGTCTCCTTCTTCCCGGCAGCCTCGACGCGCCGGGTTTGGGATTTCGCTCGGCGCGTCGACGCGGCGCCGCTGGAACCGCTGGTGGCGCGAGGTCTTTGCCAAATCGGCTCGCAGGCACAACATCCAACGCAAGTTCGCGGATTACGCCGGGGAGGCTCCGCTGATCCGCCTGTTCAAGCTGGGCTGCGGTGCCGGCGGGAGGCTGGACCCGGTTTCGGGGATTCCGGAGCTTCTCACGCGGTTCCGGCCGTTCGGCTGACGGCAGGCTCCGGGCTCGATTTGGAGTCCCCGCAGAGAGTGGCTCTTCAAAAATATTTGTAGGGGGCTCATTGATCTTCCCGACGGATTCCAGCGGAAAAGAGCGATGGACAGCCCCCCTTCCAACCCCGGCCGCACGAAGACGGCTCGCATTGACACGCCGCTTGGTGCTCCATATCGGCTGTTCGGGAGAGACCGCGGCGCGGATAATGAACGGACCGGACGCCTAGGTGGAACGGGACAATGAAAACGGTTCTCGACGAAGTCACCAGCGAAACCATCGATGCAGCGCACATACGCCGCCGCGTCGACGACTGGGAAGCGCGGCTGAACGGGCTATTTGCCGCGATCGGGGAGTGGTTGCCGGACGGATGGGAGGCCCGCCGGGGCGCCCCCGTTCTCATGCACGAGAAGATGATGCGCAAGTTCGGCGTCGAGGCGAAGCGGATGCCCACGCTGGAACTGCACGGCGGCGCTGGCCAGTTGGTTCGGTTCGAACCGCACGCGCTGTGGATCATCGGCAATAACGGCCGAATCGATGTGAAGCGCGGCGAGCGGCGCTACCTCATCGTCGACGCGGCCGAAAACTTCGGGAAGCCGGACTGGCAGGTGGCGCGCGACGAGCGGCGACGCGAGCGCGAGTCCGTCACGCGCGAGTGGTTGAGACGCACCCTGCGGTGAGCGACCTTCAGTTCATCGTGGCGTCGTATGAACGGATCGACAGGTTTCTCGGAAACTTGCGCGACAGCCGCGCCGCGGCGGGCGAGAACGAGGAGCGGGGCCGCTTCGCTCGTGAGCGGGAATTCAACGATCAGGCCTGATTCGTCCTGGCCTGGGACTAGTTGGAGACGGACATCGACGATGCCGGCCGGGATGCCATCCGCCACGAGCAGGCGCGTGAGGACTGGCGGTATCGCCGCGCGCGGCACCTGTACAACCCGGATGATCGACGACTCTTGGGCCTGAGCTTCGAGATCCGGCTTGCGCTGGTTCTGGAGAAGGGCAGCAGTGAATGGAAGCGGGCGATGCAGCTCTACAGCGTCCGCAACCAGATCGCCCGCGGCAATATCTTCTCCGAGCGCATCGATGTCTCCAGCGAAATAGAGGATTTCTTCCGCATTCGGTCATCGCTCGCGCGGTGGCGAGCAACCAAGGGGCGTGGTGTGGACTAGAGAATTCGCAAGCTTTTCGTAAAGAGCATGGGTCTGATACTGGAGACGCGGAAGAACGACGCTATTGGGGCGGCCTTGCGGGCGCGGAACGAAGCGAACAAGCACGGCATGCTCCACTCCAGCCGAACCGATCTCGGTGTCAAAGGCGCCTACGAGGAAACCTACGACGATATCTGCAGGGACGCGTGGTCGGAACTGCACCACATTGCGATAACTGTTGGTGTAAAGCCAAATGAGGGCCTGGTCGATGAGCTAAGAGCAGTGTTCGACGAGGTGATGAAGCCGTTGGCGGAGCGCTTATTTACAGCCAATAGGCAGCGCGCACCAAGGTGCGTAATACTGCTGCCGAGAGTGCTGCACCGCTTTCCTAAAGCGACCCACCAGCGGGCATTGGAGCCAACCCCGGGTCTACTTCATCGGTTTCATCAAGGCAGCCCCCTATAAATCCACTAGCCCTGTCCAGCGACCGGACCGCTGTCTCCAGAACTACTTGGCCGCAATCCGGAAGCGTCGGGAGACTCCGAGGCGGACTATCCGCCATCCGGTCCTCGCGGAGTCCATTAAAGGCTTTCGACTTCGAAGCTTCCCATTTCTTGCGAAGGCGCAGCCGCAAACCCACGTCCAGTTGCCCGCCACTCCGTAATCGCCGAAGAGAGAGCTGCAGCCGCACGGAAATTCTAATAGGCTGGCTTTTTGCCGCGACTTGCTGCCACCGCCATCCGCCAAGGGAAGAAACGTCGCCGGTTCCGCGCCCTCGAGGCATCCGGGATTTCGAACCGGATAATCGCCGACCTGCTCGCGCGACACCACTACACCGTAGACGCCGGCGGCACCCGCTATCGAGGAGGACGGAGCTTTAGGGCAGGCACAGAGGAAAGCCGAGGTCTTCATGCCATAATACAGGGAGATTTAGGTCTGGCTAGGCGAAACCTACGCGATCGCTTCTACGATGGCATCGCGAAATACATTGAAGACATGTGATTGACAGACCGCAGGGTCAAAGTGCCTTCCGATGGCTTCGGCAACTATTACTTTCGGGAGTCCTTGTCGGAAATGGCCGAAATTCTGAAAATTTTTTTGAATCCCTCCGAGGTTCCACCAGCGATTGCGTCAGGGTTCCGGAAGGGTCTTTTTCTGGGAATTGCCTCCGAAACGTTAGGATGCGCTGCACATACGGCCGGCCAGTTGCCGAAATACCAAGGCTCTAGTTCTTCTACTGCGATTCTTGTAGCGGCTTGCCAGTTTTGGCCGTCGCAGGTTCGCCTAGTGTTAAGACCGGCACTCCCACATGACTCCTCCAATTTGAACTTGAGTTATTCGCATTCATCATCATCGCGATCTACTATCACTACTATGCGCCAATTGGCCGGCAACCAAATTGCATAGCCTCGTAGACGGTTTTCGAATTTCCGTAAAAGCGCACATTTGCCTTGATTACTATAAGCGTGGAACGTGCAATTATCTGGCAGAAATCTCGGCAACCAAGCTTTGAGGAATGCTTCCATGGACAATTCTTTCACGTAGAAGTCAAAATGCGAGCAAGGCATATATCAGTTGCCGATCCCGATCCGCACCGGCATTCCGCCTCCTGTTAACGGGTCTCAGACTCCAAAGTGCCCTTCCATCCAGAGATCACCTAGTTGCGCGCCCGCGTCGATGAACGCCTTGACTTTTTCGTTCCGGTCCAGGGCGCAACATCGTGTATATCCAGACGCGTCGCGCCACAGCACTCGCACTTCGCTAGGACGCAGCGCATCGAGTAAAAAAGGCGAATAGGTTGTTACCAATATCTGCGAAGACTCGGCAGCTTGCCGGTACTGCTCTGCCAACCGGTAAAGCATTCGTGGATGCAAAGAGTTTCCGGGCTCCTCGATACCGATGAACGGCGGTGGACTCGGGTCATGTAAAAGGATCAGATAGGAAAGAAGCTTGAGAGTTCCGTCGGAAGCAAAGCGTGACATAAGTGACTTGGCGAATGTAGTACCATTGTATTGCGGCGGAAGCCCGTCGTCCGGCATCATTCCCGCAGTCACTTTTTGAAATTCGGGGGCCAATTCCCGTAGCCTTGAAAAAATTGAAACCAAGAGCGTGGAATGTTCCTCGGAAAGATACTGGATGACGTCGGCGAGGTTATCCCCAGTCTTGCTTATACGATTCCGAGGCCCCGCTGCCGGTCGTCCCCTTGCCGTCGCCAACGAAAAATTGGAAAAATGCCATCCCATGATGAAATTACGCAAAGCGACGACTCGAGGATACTCTGCCAGCTGGCCGAACGCGTTGACCGCTAGAGCGTCTTGAGAACTCAGGGGCGCTTCTATTCGGTCGTCCCGGGCATCCGGCTGTTCGCCGGAAATTACGCGACCCTCGCCATTTGCGTAGTCGAGGAATCTGCATGGCGCTCCACGATTTCTTCGCCTCCAGCGGATCCATTCCCTCACGACTGAAAGTCGGCCGTATTTTTCGTCGATTTCCAGATGATAGACGATTAGGGGGCTTCGCGGCTGTTCGCGATATGCCAATTCAATCAATACTGGGCCATCGGCGCCGAGAGATTTCAGTTCCCGCGCTCTTCCGCGTCTTTCCCAAGCTCGGCGCAACCCGAATTCGAAGCAATCGGCTAAAAACGCGAACACGTCGATTACAGAAGATTTTCCGCTACCGTTCGGACCCAGCAGCGCTGTAATCGGCGTCAAATTTGTAAATTCGACATCTCGTAGCGCACGAAAATTCCGTACTTTGAAACGCTCGATTCGCGGCGGCGCACCGCTTGCCATGGCCATCATGTTAATTTCGCCAATTCTGGTAGATCGAAAATCTTGCTCATGCGTATTTCATCCGAACGCAGTTTCGGCAAGAAAGTGGAAAAATGTGCCGACAAAGGCCGGGGGCCGCGGATGTTCATTATACGGCATGTCGAACATTGGACTTGATTTGTTTTCTCTGAAACTCTTTTCAGGCTTTAGGCACACTTTCCCCTGACCGCCAGCACCAGTTTTTTTCGGGAGGCAGCCACGGTGACATCAGTCTAGAAGGCGTCGCCGTTCACTCGCTGTCGGCGATTATTCGAGCTCCCCGGAAACGGCCTAGTGACGAGCCGAGAGCGGTTGAAGGCGATGCAGGGTCTCAGGCGGATCGGGCCGGCATGTCGGTTTGTTCCTCGCGTGCTCGCCGGGTGACGTATCCATACTGTTCGAGCTTCTGCAGCCAGCGGCTGGCCTTGCGGCCGATGCGCACCCCGCCCCGGTCCAGGACCTTCTGGATGCGCAGTTGCGAGCGCGCCCGCTGTTCGGTCAGCGCGCGGCGGTAGCGGCTCAGCCCCCGCAGGTCGCGGAAGAACTTCGGCAGCGCCAAGCTCGGGCTCCCGAGGCCGAACTGGCAGATACGCGACAGCCAGACGCTGTCCGCGATGCCGGTCTTGCGCCCCTTGATCTGCTTGACGTGCCGAGCATTGACCACCATGACATCGAGACCGGCGTCGGACAGAACGTCCCAGACCTTCTCCCAGTAGACGCCCGTCGCCTCCATGACGGCGCCGCTCACCCGCAGGTTGAACAGCCACTGCGCCAGAAGGGCGAGGCCGCTTGCCAGCGCACTGAACTCGCGGGTCTCGACAACGGGGGCTTCCCTGCCCGCGTGGGTGCGCACGGTCGCCGTGACCTGCATCCTGTAGACATCGAGACCCGCGGCGGCGGCATGCCGGACTTGCATGT
>MPMP01000054.1 GCA_002238565.1 Albidovulum sp. bin36 | reverse complement strand
TGGTCTCGGTTGAAAGCCGGATGCGGGAAATCCGCACGTCCGGTTTGACGAGCGGGGGGGAGGAAACGCGGCTAAGGGAGAGATTAAGGCACCCGCGCAGCGCGAAAGCGGCGGGCGAACTGCCACTTCCTCGCCCTAAGGCTGGCGCGCCTCCTCTCGACTCTACGGCCGGGTCCGCCGCGCGCTTTGGATGGGGCCGGGGCAAGGCTCTGGGCGGATCGTTTCGGAGAGGCCGCCCGAGGTCCCGGGCACGGCGGCAGCGTTCGTTACGCGCCGCCTCTGGGACTTCGCGCCGCGCCGGTTGCCTTGACTGTAACGCCTAACGGGCCTTGCCTCCATTAATCCGCAAATTCGGACTGCACCGCAGAGGGCAATATGCAGTTCCGGCTAGCGGGTCTTACAGCTGCTTCGATGCGGCGAATTCCGGGGTCTTTCGCAACCGACGAAGAGGTGCATGAAGTTTAGGTGTCGCCAGTCAACATGGGCGGCGTAGTTATGATCGTCGAACTGCTGATGTCCGAGAAAAAGCGCGGATTGCCGCCATTCCGCCCTGCGAGCCCCGCCTATAGCGCGGCATGTCCCTGACCCAGCCCCGCAATTGGCCGGCCCGGGCAAATCTTCTCGTATCCGTAATTCGGCCCTGTTTTTCCTGTACGACTTATCAGTTTTCGTTTTCGGGAATAAACTGGCCCCGGCAGTATGAATCAAGCCCGACGGTCAACTGGCCCTAGGCCAAATCGGTATGTTCCTGATCGAGCGTTGAATACGATAGAGTCTTCGTTTCGGCGTATGCTGGAAATACCGGGCGTGCTTTCCTCGGAAGCTACTGCGCCGCCCTCGGTCAACACTCCTTCCGATTTGCCTAATCTCGGGAAATGAACCTCGGCGTCAACGCCGGGGGGAATGCCGATTGTCAACGAGAATCCGCCCGCGTCGTTTTTCCACGATGTTTCGATCGTTCCTCTGATCGTATCGACAGAGGCAACGACCGATTTCAGCCCGGACGGAACCTTGGGTGCAATCACCACGTTCGAAAACCCATCGCAGTCTCGGCCCGTTCGAATACCCGCCAATGCCTTGTAGAGCCATGCTCCGATCGAGGCGTACATGCCGTGGTTGTGAGAGTTCATGCCGATTCCGGTAGCCTCTTCCCAGCGCTCCCACATGGTCGTGGCGCCGCGTTCGAACATGTAGCCCCAACTCGGGTAGCTTGTTTGCGTTAACAAGCGATAGGCGGTTTCTATTTCGCCGCCATCCGAGAGAACGTCGAATATGTACTTGGTGCAGAGATTTCCAGTTGTTAGATGGAAGTCATGGTCTTCTACGTCTTTGACGATATTGCCGAGAACCGACGCCTTTCTTTCTTCCGGTACTAGGCCCAAATAAAGCGCAGCGGAATTGCAGGCTTGGTTGTTGCTTGCATAGCCGCCCGTCCGTTCGTCCCAAAACCGCCGGTTGAAAGCACTGCGGACGTTCGCCGCCAGCCCGCGAAATTCGCGCGCGTCTGCATTCCTGTTGATCGCCGCTGAAATCCGCGCCAGAAGTTCGAGCATGTAATAATAATGGGCGCTCGAAATCAGCGCGCTGGGCGTACGCGCCGAAACGGCGGACGTCCCGATGCTGCCGGCAACTGCTTCGGTAACCGGGGGCGCCCAATCGCCGATGTATCCATCTTCGACAATACGATCCTTGGCCCTCGAAGTCAGGTAATCGGCCCAGCGCTTCATGCCCGGGTAATGAGCTTCCAGAACTCGCGAGTCGCCGAAATGCTGATACAGAAGCCAGGGGATCAAGGCGTAGCAAACGCTGACGGGATCTCCCGGCCTTGCGCCCCACCGATACGGGGCGGTGTCGGATACCGCGCCGGATACCGGATCTTGAGCGTCCCCAATGTCGTCGAGCCACTTGGGTAGGAATCGGGAGACGTCGAAATTGTAGATCAGTTCTTCGGATCGGGCGGCCATGTCGTTCAGCCATCCCATGCGCTCGGCGCGCTGGGGGCAGTCGGTCGGCAGGCCATGCAGGTTGGACACTTCGGTCCAGCGAACGGCTTTCTCGATACGGTTGACTAGAGGATCCGATGACTTGAACCGCCCGGTGGCCGCGACATCCGAGCGGACGATCTTGGTCAGGATGGAGTCGACGGTCGGCTTGCCGGGAAATCCTTCCAGCTGGATATATCGAAAGCCGTGATAGGTGAAGCGCGGTTCCCAGGTCCGGATCCCGCCTTCTGCAAAGATATAGCGGTCCTGCGCCTCTGCGAAGCGCAGATTTTCCTGGTTGACCGTGCCGTCTTCGCTTAGGCACTCGGCGAAACGCATCGTGATTGCAGTGCCGCGCTGTCCCGCAGCGGTCAGCGCGGCCCAGCCGGCGAGATTTTGGCCATTGTCAAGCACGAAGACGCCCGGCTTGGGCTGATCAATGGATTGCGCCCGCAATGTATCGACGATTCGGACCGGTTCCATTGTTTGAGGAAGCAATTTCCCGCCTGGCGGATCGACGACCATCGAAGCAACCCACTCCCCGCCATGCACGTAGCCGGATTCGTCTCCTGTCGATCGGTCCCAATTCGGCTTTTCAAGGCGGGCGTCGTACACTTCGCCGTCAAATACGCTGCTCGAAACGATGGGTCCGTCCGATACCTTCCAAAGGTCGACGTCATTGTTGTTTCGGCCATTGGTTATCATCAGTCGCTTCGTGCCGTCCGCGAATTCAACCTCGATCTGCACGACAAGCTTCGGCACGCCGTACCAGCCGGTGCCGACGATCGCTCCGAAGGCATTGACTCCGGAATTTAGGTATTCCGCGATGTCGTATGTGGAATAAAGAACGCGCTTGCTGAATTCGCTCTGCGCCGGCTCGAGCACGCGGTCGCCGACTTTTTCGCCGTTGATACGGAACTCGTACCAACCCAGCCCGCAGATATAGGCCCGAGCTCGAGCGACCGATTTATCCAGCGCGTAGGTGTTTCGAAAATACAGCGCTTTTCCGATCCGCCCGGCCGGAAAGCCTACCCAGTTGGCCCGCCAGTCGGATTGTTCGAGAAGGGCGACCTCGAAAGTGCCGGCCGAGCTGAAATCGCTTGCGGATTCGTCCGAGTCCCATAGGCGGACCTTCCAATGGCCGACTGATCGGCTCCCTAGCGAACGACCGTCATATTCTACTAGGGGCGACCGGCTCGTCGGAACCTTCCCGCTGTCCCATAGGTCTCCCTCGCCGGAGGCGAGCAACTCCGCGGTCGAAGCGACGAGGATGTGGAAATATTTCGGCTGCTCGCAGTCTCGCGGATGGCTGTACTTCCATGAAAACCGCGGCCGGCGAGTTCCTATTCCGATTGGATTTGTCGCGAATTCCGTCTTCAGATCAAAAATGCGAAACGACATGCCCGATTGTCCCCTTCGTTCATTTGCTTGGCGCCGACTGGCTTGACTCGACAAGACGCACCCCCAATCGACCAACCCGCCGCCCGGGCGGGATCGGACGGATTTACATCTTGATGGCTCCCGCGGTTAGACCTCTCACGAATTCTCTCGATATGAACAGAAACACGATCAGCAACGGTAAAAGCGAAATGATGTACCCCGCCATTAGCGGACCGTAGTCGGTTTGATATTGGGTCCTGAAGAATGCGAGCCCGATCGGAATTGTTCGCAAATCGTCGTCGCTGATCACGATGAGCGGCCAGATGAAGTCGTTCCATGTATTCAGGAGCGACGTGATAACTACGATGCTGAGGACCGGGCGCGACAACGGCAGCGCGACGTGCCAATAGCTGCGCCAGATTCCCGCGCCGTCCATTCTGGCGGCCTCGAACAGCTCTTCGGGCAGCGAGGCCATGAAGTTGCGCAGCAGATATATCGCAAAGACCTGAAGGCCGGCGATGCCGGGCAGGATGAGTCCCCAAAGCGAGTTGAGCATGCCGAGGTTCTTGACCAGGACGAAGGCGGGAACCATCGTCAGAACCGAGGGAACCATCAGCAGGCTGATAATCAGCATGAACAGAAAATTCCTGGCCGGAAAGCTATATCGGGCGAAGGCGAAGGCCGCGAGGCTGGAGACGAACAATACGCCGACTATAGTCGCCGCCGTTACGATCGCGCTGTTGATGATGTATTTGCCGACGACTCTGAACGCCAATGAGTAGTTTTCGAAATGCAGCGGATAATCAAGTATCCAGACGTTGTGGTAGAACTGCGGCAAACTCTTGAAGGACACGACGAACAGCAGCCAAAACGGAAAAAAGGTCAGGAGCGCCGCGATCAGCAGATAGGCGTGCTTTACCCGGTCCTCCTTCCGCAGGACGGCCATCAGCTCGGGTCGCCGGTGCTTTGGCTTGGGTTTGGCCATAGTCGACATCGCTTCAATTCGGATCGAAGTCTGTGGACGACCGCAGGCGATTATTGGCGATCAACGTGATGACCATCATGATCGCGAACAGGACAACGCCGATTGCCGACGCGTATCCCATGCGGCTAAACTCGAAAGCATCCTGATACATCGCCATTCCCGGTACCATCGTCGAATAGCCAGGTCCGCCGCGCGTCAGCAGAATGATGGTGTGAAACGCCTGAAGCTGCGTGATTATCGTCATCACCAGGTTGATTCGGATCTGCGTTCTAATAAGCGGCAACTCGATGCTGCGAAACATTTGCCAGCTCGTGGCGCCTTCGAGGATGGCGGCCTCCTTGACTTCGCTTGAAATGTTGTTCAGGCCCGACAGGTAGACAAGAAGGTTCAGGCCGGCAACGAATGGAAAGCCGACGCCGGTTCCGCCGCCGCCGATGAGCGTAAGCGCAAAGATCGCGATATCGGGGTCGGCTAGCCAGGCTCGAACGAACTCGGGATATCCAGCCGCGATCAGAAACCGGTTAATCGGCCCGTCCAGAGGATCGTAAAGAAACTGCCAGACCAGAACGGTCACCACCCAGGGAATGACCAACGGCATCGTAAATACGAAGCGGTAGATCGTTCGCATTCGTTCGGACTTCAAATTGTGAATGAAGACCGCCGCGATCAGCGGCAAGGTCAGTGCAAAGAAGACGCCCGCGCTGGTGAGTATGAAGATGTTCTTGACCGAGGGCCCAAGCCGGTCGTCGCCGGCCAGGTCGACAAAATTCTTAATCCCGACAAAAGTCGAATTCACGCCGTCCCATTTGAAAAGGCTATGATAAAAAGCGGAGAAAAACGGGTAGTAGCTGAAGACAACCAGGAAGACCAGCGCCGGAACGAGGCACAAATAAACCGGAAACTTGCTGAGCGCACGCCGCCGACGGCGGCGTGCGCTTACCTGACGGACGTGAAAGTGCTTCACCTTCGGGTGGCAAGGCAGAGACCACGTCGCGTCCGGACTAATTTCCGAGAACGCGATCGGCGGCCTGGTCCATTTCGGCGTTCAGGCGCTCGACCGTTTCATCCAAGCTCTGGCGACCCGAAAGATACGGAGATGTGACGACGAGGAACTTCTCGGCGAAAACGGAATCGAACATCGAATCGTCTTCCTGATAGGGCGCCCGCGCCAGCGTAACTGATTCCTTGAAGTCTTCCAGGTCGGGATTGGGCGGGGCGCCATGCACGCCGGGCAGCGCAATTCCGCCTTCGAGAATCATCTGGTTCAACTGATCGGGCTGGGTCGCAAACATTAGGAAATCTATCGCCGCCTCGACTTCGCCGCTCGCAACCGCGGTATTTGTAACCGCGTACTGGAACGAACCGTAACCCGCGGACTTGTTCGTTGGCAGAACTCCGTCGGGAATTAAGTCCGACGTCGCGGAATCGACAACCGGCAGATAGAATATGCCGAAGTCGAAATCTCGATTCTGGTCCTCGGTGATGGTCGGCAGCATCCACGTGCCGACAACCAGCATTCCCGCTCTGCCGGTAACGAACAGCCGAACCGCGGCGCCCATATCGGCGCCGAGCGCTCCGGGCTGCCAATAGCTGGCGAAACGCTTCAGTTCCTCCAGACGGGCGCGATTGCGCTCGTCGTCGTAGGAGTAGGTGCCTTCCTTGACCGCCGTTGCCATTTCGACTTTGTCCAGCACGCCGTCCCCGTTCATGTCATGCTTGCCGATCTCGGGATGGTAGAAGAAATTGGTCAGCCAGCCGGAAACCCATGTGAGCTGATGCAGGTTGTTGCCCGTGGCGGCGAAGCCGTGAGCGCCGGTCGCCTTGATCTTCTCGGCGGCATCCATCATCTCTTCCCACGTGTTGGGCACGCCGTCGACTCCCGCTTTCGCGAACAGGTCCTTGTTATAGTAGATGCCGACCTGGATCTGATCGGCCAAGACGACATACAGGTCGTCGTTGGGCGCCCTCCAGACTTCGATCTGCGGGAAAAACAGGTCGCGCCACCGTTCCGAACCGGGTTGCCCCGCCTCGATGTAGGGATTCGGCTGTTCGAGATAGTCGTTGATCGGAACCAGCCATTTCTTGCGAAAATCCTCAACGGCCCAATCCCCCAGATACCACATGATGTCGGGCGCAACGCCGCCGGTCAGTTGCGTAACCATCCAGCGCCTCGTGTCCGCATTGATGGACTGCCCGATTACTTCGATTTTCACATTGGGATGAAGCTCTTCATACGCCGCGATAATGGGGTCGATTCCCTGGATCGCGCTCGATTTCGTACCGCCTCCGGCGGTGGCCATCACCCGGGTCGGGGTGTATCGTCCGGGCCAGATCGTGAGGTGAATTCCATCATCCTGAGCCCTGACTTCCGGCGCGGGCAACATAGCCGCTAGGACGGCGACAGCCCCGAAGGCGAATTTCGTCAGCAAATTCGCCGAGAATGAATGCTTGAGGCCAAGTTGCGGCGACTTACTCTTGATTGCGGGTTCATATGCCATATCGACCCTCCTATTCTCCTGGCATTTCAATAATGTCATCAATGCGAATTTGGATCGATTTTCGCATTTTTTGATGCATCAAAATTGGATTGCAAAACTTCTCTCTTTACTTACGCCTTCAACATTATCATCATTGTAAAATCGCATCAATACGAATTTACATCAATTTACGCATTTTTTTGATGCATCACTTTCGCAAACGGTTTAAATGTCGGTAGCTTGGCCAGGCAATGGGATCTCGAATGAAAAGCAGGCGACCAGTGCGAATAGCGGATATCGCGCGCGGGGCCGGGGTTGGCACGGCGACGGTCGACCGGGTTTCGAACGGCCGCGACGGCGTATCGGCAGCGATGGGGCGGCGCGTCCGCCGGGCGATGGAAAACGCGATGGCGCGCAAGCCGAAGCATATGCGCGACCGACCTCCGCCGCGCCGTCTTCATTTTGAAGTTCTTCTTCAACGGTTTAAATGTCGGTAGCTTGGCCAGGCAATGGGATCTCGAATGAAAAGCAGGCGACCGGCGCGAATAGCGGATATCGCGCGCGAGGCCGGGGTTGGCACGGCGACGGTGGACCGGGTTTTGAACGACCGCGACGGCGTATCGGCAGCGATGGAGCGGCGCGTCCGCCTGGCGATGGAGAACGTGATCGCTCGCAAGCCGAAGCATGTGCGCGACCGACCTCCGCCGCGCCGTCTTCATTTCGAAGTTCTTCTTCCCAAGGACAACGAAGCGGGGACGTCCTTTTTTGCGCGGTCTTCGCAAGAGATTGGCCAAGCGAACCAGGTCGCTGTGACTTGTTCGTTCGTCGAAAAGATGAACCCTGCCGCGTTGGCCGACCAGCTTGGCTGCATCCGCGCGCGCGGCGCTTCCGGAATCGCCTTCATCGCCCTCGACCACCCCGCCGTGTCCGACGCGGTCGCCCGCATCCTAGCGGACGGCATACCGGTCGTCTGCATTTCGTCGGGACTCGACGGATCGCTGAACGTGCCTGTCGTCGGCATGGACAATCGTGCCGCAGGCCGCGCGGCCGGGTTCCTGATGGGCCAGATCATTCGTCGGCCGGGGCGAGTCGCCGTATTGTGGGGCGGCGAGCTCTATCGGAGTCACGAGCTAAGGGAAATCGGCTTTCGCGGCGTTCTGCGCGCGGAATTTCCGGAACTGGGAGTGCTGGACCTGGTGTCCGGCGGCGACGATTCGGACGGCAACTATCGACAAGTCGACCAGATGCTAAGGGATTGTTCGGATATCGTCGGCATTTACAGCGTCGGCGCCGGCAATCAAGGCGTTGTCGACGCCGTCAAGGAGCACGGACGATCGCAAGACCTCATAGTGTTCGGCCACAACCTGACGACCACGACCCGACGGTATCTTATGGATGGCTCGATGAGGGCCGTCATTCATCAGGACCTGAAGCGAACAGCGCAGCTAACCATCCTGGGGCTGCTGGCGCAGGACGCCGGCGAGCCGTTGAAGGAATCGCGGGTGCCGGTTGAGCTGATCATGAGAGAAAACATGCAGGGGCATGAATTGTCGTAGCGGGGAGCCGCGGCGATAAACGGGCGAGGATAGTTCGGCTTCGAAGCGGATAGGCGCCGATCCGTTGGCTTCAGCCCGGCCATGCAAGGAGATCTGAAATGACCGATGTCGTTCTTTCGGGGATTTGGAAATCCTTCGATGAAGTCGATGTCATCAAGGGCGTCGACCTGAATATTCGGACCGGGGAATTCATTGTGTTCGTCGGCCCGTCGGGCTGCGGAAAATCGACGCTCCTGCGCCTGATCGCCGGACTGGAGGATCTTACGGCAGGCGAGGTGGAGATCGGCGGCGAAGTCATGACGGATGTCGCGCCATCGAAACGCGGCATCGCAATGGTGTTTCAGTCGTACGCTCTCTACCCCCATATGAACGTTTTTGAAAACATGTCGTTCGGGATGAGGCTCGCCAAGGTCGGCAAGCAGGAGACGAGGCGGCGCGTCCAAGAAGCCGCCGACATTCTGCAGTTGACGCCGCTGCTCGATAGACTTCCGAAACAGCTTTCCGGCGGGCAGCGCCAAAGGGTCGCAATCGGGCGCGCCATCGTCCGAGATCCAAGGGTTTTCCTGTTCGACGAGCCGCTGTCCAATCTCGATGCCGCGCTGCGCGTGGCAACAAGGATTCAGATCGCCAAACTGCATCAGAGCATGTCCCACACGACTATGATCTATGTAACCCACGACCAAGTCGAGGCGATGACGCTGGCGGACCGCATCGTCGTTTTGAATGGCGGCGTGATCGAGCAGGTCGGGACGCCGATAGATCTTTACGAACATCCGAAAAACCTATTCGTGGCTCGTTTCATCGGCTCGCCAGCCATGAATTTAATTCCGTGCTCGATCGACAGCGCAGCGCCAAATGCGACCGTCACGCCGGCGGACGGGAACCCGGTAATCGTAGACATGCCGATTGCGGCGGAGGCGGCGGAGTCGAACGGTACGCTTGGAATCCGCCCCGAGGACTTCGAGATCGGCGACGAGATAACAGCGATTGTCTCGGGCGATGTCGACATTGTCGAGGTTTTGGGCGAATTCACAATGGTCTACGTGAATTGCGGTCTGGCCGAGCCTGTTCTGGCGAAACTCGACGGCAACGTTCCCGCAAGAATTGGCAATCAAGTGCATCTGACTGCGCCAACCGCAAAACTCCATCTCTTCGACAGCAGCGGCCTGGCCTATAGACGAAAAAATTCTTCGGAGTCGGCCGCTTAGATCTGGCGTGAAGCCGTATTCGGTAGCCGCATGCAGGTGTCTGCTTCCATCGCGCCGACGCGACAAAAAAGGAATGAATCATGCTGGATCAAACTCAAATCGACAAATTTCACCGCGAAGGTTTCCTCATCGCGCGAAACGTGGTGCCTCGGGACGCGGTTCAAGCGCTGCAAGCCGAGATCGAAGCGACGATCGACTGGCAAGCCCAAATGCTGCGGGAGCGCGGAGAGATCGCAGAGATGCACGAAGACGCGGATTTTCTCCATCGAACCGCGCTTCTACACGCTCAGTCGCCGAGAATCCTCGACCCGATCGCGCATGGAATCCACACCGGGCCGGCGATATTCAATCTGCTTACCTGCCCGGCGATACTTGACATCATGGAGCAATTGCTAGGCCCGGAGATCCTCGTTTCCAGCATTTACCGCTTGCGTCCGAAGCTGCCGGGGCTGGCGGAAGGCGTCATCCCCTGGCACCAGGATTCGGCCTACTTCCATTCCTGCGCGGACGACGACCTTGTCCCGACATTTTGGGTGCCCCTGATGAATGCGACGGTCGAATCGGGATGCATGGAAGTTCTTCCCGGGTGCCACAGAAAGGGCGTGCTTCGCCACTACTGGGCCGACCTGAGGGCGCCCGGGCTAAGCGTGCATCCCGATCACATGCCCGACGTGAAGCCGGTCCCGGTCCCGGCCGGCATAGGCGATGCAGTGATTATGACAAATCTCACGCCGCACAGATCTACGGATAATGTATCGAGCCTGATCCGGTGGTCGGCGGACATTCGCTTCAATTCGCCGGAGGCCGGCGATTACGGCCCGAACGAAGCCTCCTTCCTCGGAAGAAGCAAAGTCCGGCCGGATGACGTAATAACGGATTGGCGGGAGTTCGAAAAGATTCGCGCTAACCACGTGCCGTCAGTAAGGATCGACCGAACTTGGCTTCGACACGACAAGGAAACGTTTCTGAATCCGGAAAAGCGCGTGGATTTGGCACGGTAAGCCGCGCTGCTAAAATCATTTCCTTTCTCGTGCGCAGGAATCGTCCGAATTCCGCAGCGCGCAGGATGAAACGATTAGAGTTTCATGCTGGATATCTGGCGGCAAGTGGCGCCGAAGAAGGAAATCGGGATTTCCGTATTGCCGGTTTGCGGAACCCGGCGCTTGGGCAATAGAGCTACCGGGTCTCCCGGCATTTCGGCGATATCCAGTACCGGCAGCGGATCGCCACCGATTCCAGGAGATCAAAGCCGTATGAATCGACGATGGCGCCTAGTAAAGACTCCTTTGCCGATCGGTTTCGGGGATCGAGACCGTTGATCGACTTGACGGCGAATGCGGTGCCGACATGCCCGCGAAGCCGCGCGTGATCGGGCGGGTCTCCGGTCAGCATCGCGTAATTGTTTTCGGCAGCCCGGAGAAGGCTTCCTTCCACCGGATAGGTCTGGTTCGATCGAGAAGCGACGATGATCGCGCAGTATGGTCTTCGACCAGCATGTTCAGAATCATTACGCGCTTGGCAATAGGTAACTTGTTCATGCCCTTGATATAAGGGCCGAGCACCTATTTGTCACGCATTACTCTCAGTTTGAAAAAGAGTGCACCTCTCGTTGCAAGGACTGGCTTTCGGAACGAAGGGTAGTGCCAGAATGCCTAAGCACGTCTCTCCGCATTTGTTCTTGCAGGATTTTTTCCATTTTCTTCGTTTCGCTCTGTTCTTCCTGGCTTTCATTCAAAGGAATTATCTGTTGGGATTTTGTCATCTCTGTCCTCCTGGCAAAGGGCCTTCTGGTACTCTTCTGTGAGATTTCGGAAGTCCAAAGATTCTCCCGGGAACCGGCAGACTGACCCAAGACTATCCACCAATCCTTGCGCATCTTCATCTGCATCTTCAACTCGATTAAAAAGCACTCCTGCTTCTTCTCTATCAATTACAAATCCATGGCTAGAGTACGTCTGCGACAAGGCTAAAAGTGCTTTCGGATTCAGATTTCCGAATTTTTTGTTTAAGCGCATACCGTAGTCTTCGCCAATTCTCATTGCCCTAGCCCTAGACCCTACTTCTTCAGGATCGATTTTTGCAAATACCGGTCCATACAGTGAGCCTAGTATTTCTGTCGCAGAATGAGAAGCCGTTTGAAAGGAAACGATACCTCCACTATTGCCAACAATTTCTTGAATAAGGCTATGAAAGGCACTTTTTGCTCGAATCTCTAAGGTCAAGAAGGCTTCACTAATATTGAGGCCACTTTCAAGGCCGGCGAGATCGTCGGTTTTCGCCATCTGGACATCCAGTGGCCCAAGTTCGCCGTAAGGACTAAACATTAATTTGTTGGCTGATATAGCCAATAGTGTTCCCGCACTTTTACAAAATCCGGGGATGTAGATTGTAATGTCTGAATATCGTGACTGAAGATACTTTCCGATTTTATACGCCGCATCCGGACTGCCGCCAGGTGTGACCAAAATAAGGAGCAATGTATCTGAATTAATTTCATCGTCAATAAACTTGATGAACTGAAAGTCCTCTCCTTGGCGAATCTCACCATTATATAGAAAAACGTCCAATTCAGCCCCATCTCGCCTTAGCAGCAGATTTTGAGATTTCAATTCGTCTTCTGGCAGTTAGAGATTTTGCACGAGCACCTGCTCGTGCCAAGCCGCCTTTGCGCTTTGCATGTTGCTTGTAGCCAATATCTTCGATTTCGCCCGTTGCGATCCGCGTAACTTTAACGGCGCACCCGACCACATCGGCCGGTCGCCGCTCTCCGTTTGGTCCCTTAGGCACGATCAGAAGCGCGCCGATTCGTCGAACAGTGGCTCCATGCATGGTGTTTTGAGTTTCATGGCTTCTCTTCCAGTGTTGTCGTGTGCACGCGCCTAGTAGGCACATGGCAAGGCTGGACATTGCCTTGCTAGGTGCATTGTAATCATGTCATCTTTGCACGACACTCTATGTCAACCCTAAAACTTTCAAAGTGAGACACTACCCTAAGAGGAGGCCGCTTGACTTGGTGCGACTCACACGGATAACGTGTTGTTGTGCACACTTTCCTCAGCGGCCTTGTGAAGCATTTGCGGACACGGAACCAGGAATTAGCGTTCCCGGTTTTTGTGTATCCTGGTCATGATCTCACAAGATGTGGGTGGGCGTCAATCCCTTACGACCGCGCGCCCCGCTCGGCAACCCGTTATCGGCCTTGAGCGCCTTGTATGTGAGTCGCTTGCCTACCATTCCCGTGGCGAGGCACTCCATTTGGTCCAGCGTTCCCATTGTCCGAACGTTATGACGTCCCGCAAATTCGTTGATGTAGCGTTGCAAATGCTTCTTGCTGAACTTGTGGAACACGCCCTTGTGCGCCCGCTTGTGGACGGCCCAGAAGCTCTCGATGCCGTTGGTATGGGCCATGTCCCGCACGTACTCGCCCGCACTGTGGTTGACGCTCTCGTGCATGAAACCGTTGACCATCGTGGCCAGTGACGAATACGCCCGCGCATCGTCGGTGTAGACCTGTGCGCCGTGTGCGGCGTTGCATTCGACAAAGGGAATCAGCGTTGCGGCATCGGTTGACTGGACGACCTTGGCGCGGACCTCGTTCTTCGTCCGGTCGTTCGCGCCCACAACCGCAGTCATGTCAACCGGGCCGGGTCCTTTCGAACTCCGCGCGGAGGATCGCGAATCCCCCGAAATGCTCGCAGCAATTGACGGCAGCGAGAATACAGGCGAATTTGTTCCGCGCTGATCGACTTAGGATGGAGTTCCAAGAATGAGAATGATGCGGTTGGGCGATGTCGTGGTCCACTTCGAGGACGAGGGCGATCCGGACGGATTGCCCGTAGTCTTTTCCAATTCTCTCGGTACGGACTTTCGCCTGTGGAGCAAAATCCTCGGCGGGCTTCCGGATGGACTGAGGATCGTGCGCTACGACAAGCGCGGCCATGGCTTGAGCACGATCCCTAATGAACGCTTCACGATTGCGGATTTAGCGGACGATGCGGCGGCGCTGATGGACGGTCTCGGCATTTCCGGCGCAGTTTTCGTCGGTCTTTCCATCGGCGGCGTTATTGCGCTTCAGCTCGCTGCAACCCGGCCCGACCTAGTGTCCGCCATTGTGCTTTCGAATACAGCGGCGAGGATAGGTAGCGATCAGATGTGGCGGTCCCGGATCGAAGCGGTTGCCAAGGACGGAATCCAGTCAATCGCCGACGGCGTTCTGGAGCGCTGGTTTACGGATTCGTTTCGACGTTCGGAAAATGCGGAATTCGAAGCATGGAGAAGCATGCTCTGCCGTACAACGGTCGCCGGCTATCTGGGCTGCTGCGAATCTCTGAGAACGGCGGACCTAAGCGATCTCGCGCGAAAAATTCGCCAGCCTGTATTGGCGATCGCGGGATCCCACGACGGCGCGACGCCGCCGAATGTCGTCAAGGATACGGCATCGCTCATTCCGAATTGCAGATACAGGCTAATAAGCGGGGCGGGTCACTTGCCGTGCGTTGAAAAGCCCGAAGAATACGCGATACTTGTTGGCGAGTTCTTGCGGGAGGCCGGCTCCGCCGCCCAATGAATTCTCTGCGCTACGGCGTTCAGAAAGGCTAATTGATATGTCGATTCGAATAAGGAACGCATCGGTCGTAGCTACGATGGATTCTAATTCCTCGGAGATTTTAGACTGCGACATTATAATCGAGGACGGGAATATCAAGTCGGTCGGCCGGGACCTGCCCGCCGCCGAAGAAGACCTGGATGCCGGCGGCTGCGTCGTTACGCCGGGACTCGTCAACACGCACCACCACCTGTTTCAGAACCTGACGAGATCGGTTCCGGCGAGCCAGAACGCGCCGCTATTCGATTGGCTGCGAGTGAACTATAGGATTTGGCGACATCTAGGGCCGGAAGATATGCTGGTTTCGGCGCGCCTAGGTCTTGCCGAGCTTGCTCTGTCCGGCTGCACGCTGTCATCCGACCATCTGTACCTGTATCCCAACGGCATTCGCTTGGAAGACACCATAGAGGCCGCCGGCGATATCGGCATCCGATTCCACGCAACCCGCGGCTCCATGTCGATCGGCGAAAGCGCGGGCGGGCTCCCGCCGGATTTCCTGGTGGAGAAGGAAGGCGGAATTCTCGACGATTGCATTCGCGTCGTCGACGAGTTCCACGACCCGGGCCATGGCGCCATGGTCAGAGTGGGGATCGCGCCCTGTTCGCCGTTTTCGGTCAGCATGGGCCTTATGCGCGACTCGGCGGCATTGGCGCGCGAAAAGAATGTCATGCTTCACACGCATTTGGCGGAGAACGACGAGGATATCGAGTATGGCCTGGCCAATTTCGGGTGCAGGCCCGGCCAATTCTGCGAGGATCTGGGCTGGACCGGAAGCGATGTTTGGCACGCCCACTGCGTAAAGCTCGACAAGAGCGAAATCGCTCTCTTCGCCGGATCGAAAACCGGCGTGGCGCATTGCCCAAGCTCCAATTGCAGGCTCGGCTCCGGAATCGCGCCGCTTTGCGACATGCTCGGCTCAGGCGTGCCCGTCGGGCTCGGCGTCGATGGTTCGGCTTCGAATGATTCGGGCAATCTGATTGCCGAAGCGCGCCAGGCCATGCTTTTGCAGAGAGTCCGCAACGGCGCCGGCTCCCTGAGCGCTCGCGAAGCCCTTGAAATTGCGACTATCGGAGGAGCCAAGGTGCTGGGCCGAACGGATGTCGGCTCGATCGAGCCGGGCAAATGCGCGGATATTGCCATTTGGGATGTCAGCGGGCTCGAATTCGCGGGCAATTGGGACCAGGTGGCGTCGCTGGTATTCTGCGGCACCGGGCGGGTGCGCGATCTCCTCGTCGGCGGACGGCGGATTGTTTCCGGCGGGCGCCTGGTTTCCTGCGATGAGCGGAAGCTGGTCGAAGATCAATTGCGCCGCGTTCGAAGGCTCTGCGACATCCTGCCGAGCTAATGGGAATCGATCATTTTTTTCATTCCGTCGGATCATATCTGTTGTAGTTCCCGTTATGTGATGACAATACCGGCCAGTATTTTTCGAGCGTCGGGCGAAGGGAAAGAGGGCAATGAAAGCTGCAGTATGCCGAGAATTCGGACAACCATTGTCGATTGAAGAGGTAAGCCTTCGGCCTCCGAGGCGGGGCGAAGTCGAAGTCAGGATCGAGGCGTGCGCGATTTGCCATTCCGATATTTCCTACATCGACGGCGCATGGGATATAGACCTGCCCGCAGTTTTCGGACATGAGGCGGCGGGCCGGGTTGTTTCGGTCGGCGAAGGCATTGCGTCCTACAAGCCGGGCGATTCTGTTCTCGTCACGTTGATTCGAGCCTGCGGAGAATGCTGGAGCTGCTGCGACGGGCATCCCGCCAATTGCGATTCCGCTTCGGATCTGCCGGATGGGCCTCTGACTGCCAGGGACGGAGCATCGCTCCGCCAGGGGCTGAATACCGCCGCATTCGCCGAGAGAACGGTTGTCGACGCGAGCCAGATCGCGAAATTTCCCGAAAGCGTGCCGATGGAGGCGGCGGCGCTGATATCGTGCGGGGTCATCACGGGCGTCGGGGCGGCCATCAACACCGCGAAAATCCGTCCAGGAACGGCGGTGGCGGTAATCGGCGCGGGAGGAGTCGGGCTGAATGCTATCCAGGGGGCGCTGATCGCGGGCGCGGCCAAAATAATCGCCGTCGATATGCGCGAAGAAAAACTTGAAGCCGCCCGCGAATTCGGCGCGACGCACTGCGTGCTGGCCTCGGAGAGCAAGCCGTATAGGCGCGTCAAGGAGTTGAACGGGGGCCGCGGCGTCGACTACGCGATGGTTACGGTAGGCTCCAAGGATGTCTACGACATGGCTCCGAGGTATCTCGCCTTCGGCGGCAAGGTTATCATCGTCGGCATGCCGCCCTCCTCGGCGATCTCGACGTATTCGCCGGTTGCCTTTGCCGCGACAGGGCAGGGAATGCTTGGCTCGAGCATGGGCGATACGGTGCTCGGACGCGATGTTCCCTACCTAGTGGAGCTATACGCGCAAGGCCGGTTGAAGCTGGATGAACTCATTACGGGCCGCTACCCCCTCGACAGGATCAACGACGCGATCGCCGCGACGAAGACCGGCCTGTCCAGGCGAAACGTGATCGTATTCTAGCCGGTGGATACTTGAGGCTCCGCGATCTAGAAATCTTCATTGTCGCTCCGCCGCCGCCGGCGTGGGGAGGCCGCTACTGGATATTTGTAAAGGTAACGACCGACAGCGGCATTACCGGCATCGGCGAAGTCTATGCCGCTACCGTTGGACCGCGCGCGATGACAGCGGTAATCGAGGACGTGTTCGAAAGGCACATGCTCGGCGAAAGTCCCGAAAACGTCGAGCTGATGTTCCGCCGCGCCTATTCGTCGGGGTTTTCGCAGCGGCCCGACCCGACCGTCATCGGCGCGTTTTCGGGCCTGGAGATCGCCTGCTGGGACATACTCGGAAAAGACGCCGGCAAGCCGGTGCATGCGCTAATGGGCGGCATGACGAATCCCCGCGTGCGATCCTACAGCTATCTTTATCCGTCGCCCGGCCAGGACGAGGAGGAATTCTTTTCAGATCCGGAGCAGGCCGCCGAATGCGCGGCAACGATGGTCGAGCAGGGATTTACCGCCGTCAAATTCGATCCCGCCGGACCCTATACGATTAGAGGCGGGCATCAGCCCGCTATGTGCGACATCGAGCTATCCGTGGAATTCTGCCGTCAGATCAGGCGCGCCGTGGGCGCCGGCGCCGATTTGCTGTTCGGCACGCACGGCCAGTTTTCGACGAGCGGAGCGATAAGGCTGGGACGGGCGATTGAAGAATTCAATCCCCTCTGGTTCGAAGAGCCGGTTCCGCCGGACAATTTGCTGGAGTTCGCCAAGGTCGCCCGCAGCGTGAGAATCCCCGTCGCTACGGGCGAGAGGCTGGTGACCAAGGCGGAATTCGGCACCTTGCTCAGGACCGGCGGGGCTTCGATTCTCCAGCCTGCGCTCGGTCGCGTCGGCGGATTGCTCGAAGCCAAGAAAATCTCCGGCATGGCGGAGGCATTCAATGCTCAGATGGCTCCGCATCTCTATGCCGGCCCGGTCGAATGGGCCGCCAGCGTCCAGTTGGCCGCGACGCTGCCCAACCTGCTAATCGCCGAAACCATTCAAACCGGAGGAGAGTTTCATCTCGCCCTTATAAAAAATACCATTCAATGGGAGGACGGATTCATCGCGACGCCGGTCGCTCCCGGACTCGGCATCGAATTCGACGAGGAGCTAGCCAGGGAGCACGCGTATCGGGGCAAGGGACTCCATCTGGAAATGCAGGAAGGCCCGCGCGACTATGCGCGCGGCGGCTTGCGAAAGCCCGATTGAGTTGAGGAAGAGGCTCCCGCTTCTATTTGTTCTGTTTACGGTTGTGATCGACGCCGTAGGCATCGGGCTGATCATTCCCGTAATGCCCAGCCTTTTGATAGAGGTAGGCGACGGCACGCTGACGAACGCGGCCGCGTGGGGCGGAGTCCTCGCATCGGCATTCGCGGTCATGCAGTTCATTTGCGGCCCCACCATAGGCAGCCTCTCGGATAGGTACGGGCGGCGGCCAGTGCTGCTGGTTTCGCTTTTCTTCATGTCTTTGGACTATTTGGTAATGGGCTTCGCCCACGCCATCTGGCTCCTGCTTATCGGTCGAATTGTCGGCGGCGTAACCGCGGCGACGGCAGCGACGGCGGCGGCATTCGTTTCCGATATTTCTCCTCCGGAGGAGAAAGCGCAAAATTTCGGCTTGATCGGCGCGGCGTTCGGAGTCGGATTCGTGCTAGGTCCGCTTCTAGGAGCGGCATTCGCCGAATTCGGAACGCGAGCGCCGTTTTTTGCCGCGGCGGTTCTGTCGATGTGCAATTTGGCGCTGGGATACATCGTTCTGCCGGAAACGGTAACAGACAAGATCCGCCGGCCGTTTTCCTGGCGGCGCGCCAACCCGATCGGCGGATTCTACCATGTTATGCGCCTACCCGGTCTCGCGACTCTGGTGTCCGCGCTGTTCATCTACGAGCTTGCCTTGCTGGTTTATCCGTCGATCTGGTCCTACTTCTCGGTCGAGCGATTCGACTGGGGGCCGCGAATGATCGGAATTTCCATTGCAATCTACGGCGTTATGATTGCGGTTGTTCAAGGCGGGCTAATAAGATTGTTCCTCAAGCATCTCGGCGAGCGGGGAACGATTTGGACGGGAATGTTTTTTACCGCGATCGGGTGTCTGGGGTTCGGCATCGTCGAAGACGCCGCTGCGGCATTCATTTTGATTCCCATTAGCGCTATCGGAGCGGTTTTTACGCCGGCCATACACGGGATAATGGCGAGGGCCGCGCTCGCCAACCAGCAAGGCGAACTTCAGGGCGTGATTGCAAGCGTCAATTCAATCGCATACGTGATATCGCCGTTGCTGATGACGCAGATATTCAACGCATTCGTGCGGCCCGAATCCGGCTACTATCTTCCCGGAGCTCCGTTCCTGGTCGCTTTCGCTCTGGTTCTAGTCAGCGCGGTCATTCTCGGATATCGAAAGACGAAGACCGAATAGGCGGGAGTGCCGCCGGAAACCGCCGGAAGCGTATCGCGCGTTTAATTGCCGCTAGCCGCATGGTCCAGTAAAGTCGCTTCAAGTCGGGCATCCCGACTGCATTGAAACGCGATACTCGACCGGATATTCGCGTGAAATTTTTCGAGGAAGAGTTCGCGCTCGGAGTACAGCATGAACGAGGACAAGCATGAAATCCAGGATTTGGAAATCGACTACGTAAAGCTCGCCGCCGACGAGGAAACGGTGCGGACGAAATTCAGCGACAAAATCAAGACGACAATTGGGAAGATACCTTTTACGACCGATGCTTTGTCGGCGTATTATTGCGCTATCGATCCAAAAACGTCGATGAAAGCGAAAGCCCTTTTAATGGGAGCATTGGCCTATTTTATTCTACCGGCCGATATCATTCCCGATGTATTTGCAGGCGTTGGATTCACGGACGATGCCGCGGTTTTGATTGCAGTGCTTAAAACCCTGGGAGACAACATTAAGGAAACTCACAAGGCCAAAGCAAGTGAATTCCTCCGGCAGGACAATTGAACGGTCTGCGCTCGAACGCCTTGCCGGCATCGCTTGTGGCCGAGTTGCCGGAAGCGCGGCTTTTTGCTGAATCGGTCCCGATTGCGCGGCCTTTGATTCATAGTGCAGACGGCGAAGAAAACGCAGGATTCTGGCGATTCGCCGCGCTTTTCAAAACAAACGCCGACAGGGGCCGGAGACGGCGGAGGAGCGAGTTCGTTCGCATGAACCGGCCAGCCGCCGGTCGGCTGGCCGTCAATAAGGGTTTCGCTCTACGGAAATGCAGCACCTGGCCGGAGCACCCAATTATGCTCAAGATTGGACTTCAATTGGGGCTTTAAACAATCGGCGCCAACGGACGCGCGTCCGGGGCGAAGCGCCTGCAATCCACTGCCAGCCGATGGAACGCTTCCGCCCACCGCCGAATTCTTCTTTTTAGGCGGCGCGGGAAATTGGAGGGCTTTAGCTTTGCCGGCTCCGCCCGGCAGGACCTGGCTGCAAATTACGTACCCGATGCGGGCCGGCGACTCCCGCGGCCGCCGGCTGCGTTCAGGGCGGGAGTTCGCTTCCGCCTAGTTCGGAACTTCGCCCTCAAGGCCTTCCACGTAGAAATTCATTCCGAGCAGAGTGCCGTCGTCGGCGGTTTCACCCTCGGCAAGCCAGGGCGAGCCGTCCTGCCTGTTAATCGGACCGGTAAACGGATGGTATTCGCCCGCCGATATCGCGTCGGCTATGGCCTGGGCCTCGGCCTGCACGTCCGCAGGAATCTTGTCCGAAAATTCGCCGATTCCAACCATGCCTTCGTTTATGCCGTGCCACGCATCCTCGCTTTCCCAAGTGCCGTCCAAAACGGCTTTCGCGCGCTCGACATAGTAGGGGCCCCAATCGTCGATAATCGACGACAGCCGGGCGTTGGGGCCGAACTGCTTCATATCCGAAGCCTGGCCGAATGCGAACAAGCCCTTTTCCTCGGCAATGCTCATTGCGGCGGGACTGTCGGTATGCTGCATGATGATATCGGCGCCCTGGTCTATGAGCGCGGTGGCGGCGTCCGCTTCCTTTGCCGGGTCGAACCAAGTGTAGACCCATACAACTTTAAACTCGACATCCGGATTCACTTTCTTGGCGTGGATGTACGCCGAATTGATTCCGCGAACGACTTCAGGGATCGGATAGCTCGCGACATATCCGATTATGTTGGTCTTGGTCATGTGCCCGGCGATCGTGCCGATTACGGCGCGCCCCTCGTAGAATCGAGCGGAGTAGACCGAAACATTGTCGGCGCGCTTATATCCGGTCGCGTGCTCGAACTTAACGTTCGGAAATTTTTGGGCGACATTGATAACCGGATCCATAAAGCCGAAGCTAGTAGCGAAAATCAGTTCGTTGCCCGCTAGCGCAAGTTGCGTCAGCACGCGTTCGGCATCTGCTCCTTCCGGGACGGATTCGACATAGGTCGTTTCAACGGCATCGCCCAAAGCGGATTCTATTGCGAGCCGGCCTTGGTCGTGCTCGTAGGTCCAGCCGAAATCGGATACCGGGCCGACATAGATAAATCCGACCTTGAGCGGGTCGGCTTGCGCCGGAGCCGCTAGGCTCAGCGCCGCGGCCGCGGCAATACTTGCCGCAAGCTGTATTTTTCTCAAAAAGTTCATTTCGTTCTCCTTGGTGTTTCCTATTCTGCACAAGTTGAAGAATTTGCCTGCCTAGCCTAGGCGGACGAATGGAACGGCTTTCCGAGCGAAGCGGGCGTGTCGGCGCTCTTTCCCGAGCGCCTAGCCGAAATGGCTACCAGTACTAGGATCGTAATGGCGTACGGGGCCATTGACAAGTACGCGGCGTTGATTTCCAGCCCCACCGCTTGCAGGTTGAGCTGAAGCAGCGTTACGCCGCCGAAAAGCAGAGCTCCGGCCATGACGCGCCACGGGCGCCAAGACCCGAAAACTACGATCGCGAGCGCGATCCATCCGGCGCCCGCGGTCATTCCCTCGGTCCACTGGGGTACTCGGATCAAGGACAAATACGCGCCGCCGAGGCCGGCGGTCGCGCCGCCGAACATGATTGCTAGCAAGCGAACTCTCGTAACCTTGTACCCCAGAGCGTGCGCCGCGTCGTGATTTTCGCCGATCGCCCTTAAAACCAGCCCGGCCCGGCTGAAATTAAGAAACAGCCAAACACCCAGGACCGTCAGGAATGCCATATAGACGAGGTAGTCGTAGCCGAATACGATTTGTCCCAGAATCGGGATGTCGCCGAGCGGCCCGAAATTGGGCGGCGAAAACTGAGGCGGCGCCTGGCCCGTATAGTTCTGGCCCGCCAGCGCGGATACGCCCAGCCCGAATATTGTCAGCGCCAGCCCGGTCGCGACTTGGTTGGACTTTAGAAATTGGGTCAGCACGCCGAAAAACAGGGATATTCCGCTTCCGGCGGCGGCTGCGGCGGCAATCGCAGCGACTTGGGACTCGGTTTCCAGCGCCGCGATGAATCCCGCCACGGCTCCCGTTATCATCATGCCTTCCACGCCGAGATTCAGGACGCCGGACTTTTCGGCCACGAGTTCGCCGGTAGCGGCGAACATTATCGGGATCGATGCGACAACCATTGTCGCGACAAGCGAAAGCGGATTTAGGGATCCCCAGTCCATGTCAGGCCTTCGCGCCGGTTCTGAACACGATTCGGTAGTGCAGGAACAAGTCCATGGCGAGCAGGAAAAACAGCAGCATTCCCTGGAACGCCTGAATGGCCGACCTCGGAAGACCTAGCATGAACTGCGCCATTTCTCCGCCAATGTAGGTCAAGGCCACCAGCAGCCCCGCGAGCAGGATGCCTATCGGATTCAGTCGCCCGAGGAACGCTACGATGATTGCAGTGAAGCCGTAGCCGACATTGAAGTCAATGGATATCTGGCCCGACGGCCCCGCGAGTTCGAAAAGTCCCGCCAGTCCCGCCAGCCCTCCGGATACCCCGAGGCAGAATGCCACGAGAAGCGCGGGCCGCGCTCCGGAAAAACGCGCGGCGCGCGGGGATTCGCCCGCTAGCCGCAAATGAAAGCCCATGATGTGCCTGCGCATCAGCAAGTATAGGCACGCCAGCGCGGCCACCGCCGCCATGCCGCCCCAATGGACGCCCGTGCCCGCCAGCAGTTCCGGATTCGACGCGCTGTCGTAGTATTGAAGGTTCCGCGATCCGGGAAAGCCCGATCCTTCGGGATTGCGCAGCGCCCCGAGGGACACCGCGGCGAGGAATTGCGCCGCGATATAGACGAGCATCAGCGAAACGAGGATCTCGTTCGTGTTGAATCTAATTTTCAGCGCCGCCGGAATCATGGCCCACGCGACGCCGCCTAGCGCGCCGGCGGCGACCATTAGAGGAAATATGAACCAGGCCTCCGCCGGATAGAAGGCCAGCGCGACGGCGCCTCCCGCGATCGCGCCCATGATGTACTGGCCTTCCGCGCCGATATTCCAGATGCCCGCCTTGAATCCGACGGCCAGGCCGGCGGCGATAAGAATGAGCGGGGTCGCCTTCACAAGAAGCTGCGGCCTTGCGTATGCCGACATGTTCGGATCGAATAGCGGCGACCAGAATATTGTCAAAAGAACATCGATCGGATTCTTGCCCAGGAGCGAAAATATAATCGAGCCGCCAACGAGCGTCGCGCCAACCGCGGCCAAGGGCGCCAGGAAGGACCAAATGCGAGACGGCGCGAGGCGCGGTTCAAGTCGGATCATCCGCTCCCTCCTGCAATTCGGAGGAATATTGCCCGCCGCCCAGCATCAAGCCTAGTTTTTCCCGGGTTAGGCCTTCGATCGGGAGCGGGGCGGAAAGCCGCCCGCCGTTGAGCGCGCAGAACTTATCGGATATCTCGATCAGCTCGTCGAGGTCCTGGCTAATGACGACCAGCGCGCATCCGGCCTCCGCAAGATTCAGCAGAGCCTGCCTGACCGACACGGCGGCGCTTGCATCGACGCCCCATGTCGGCTGGTCGACGACGATCGATTTCGGTTTCTGCAGTATCTCGCGCCCGATGACGAATTTTTGGAGATTGCCGCCCGAAAGAGAGCTCGCGGCGGAATCGACGCCGGGCGTGCGCACGTCGTAATCCTCGACGATGGTCGCGGCGAAGACCCGGGACGCGCTCCAGTCAATGAAGCCGCTCTTCTTTAGCCGCATGCGCCCGTGGCCGGTGAGAAGCGCGTTCTCGACCAAATCCATAGAGGGGCTCGCGGCGTGGCCGAGACGCTCCTCCGGAGCCGAAAGCAAGCCTGCGCCTCGCCGCTCCTCGGGCCCGGAACGGCTTATGTCCCTGCCCTGAAAAGTGATCGTGCCCTTCGGCGAAGGCCTTTCGCCGGAAAGAGCCGCGAGCAACTCGCTTTGGCCGTTGCCGGACACGCCTCCGATTCCGAGGATTTCCCCGGGGCGAACGCTGAAGGATATTCGCTCCAGCCGGGCGCCGAACGCCGACGTCCGCGGCAGGCTCAAGTCCCTGACCTGGAGGATCGCATCCGATCGAACCGGCCTTGCGGAACGGCGCGGCTGCGCGAGGCTGTCTCCGACCATCATCTTGGCCATGCCGCCCGCCGACGTTTTTCGAGGGTCGCAGGTCGCCACCACCTTGCCGCCGCGCAGTATCGTGGCGCGTTCGCAGAGCGCCTGGATCTCGCGCAGCTTGTGCGAAATGTAGAGGATTGAAACCCCGTCTGCGGCGAGCGACCTTAGCGTCGCAAACAAGTCGTCCGCCTCGCCCGGCGTTAGAACGGATGTCGGCTCGTCCATAATGACGAGAGACGGGTTCTGCAAGAGGCATCGAACGATTTCCACTCGCTGCCGCTCTCCCGCGGCGAGGTTTCCCGCTTGGCTGTCGGGATTCACGGGCAAGTTTGTTTGCTCGCATTTCTCCCTGATGCGGGACGACAGCTGCTTCGGCGGCGGCGGATCGTCCATTCCGAGAGCGATATTTTCGGCAACCGTAAGCGCATCGAACAGCAGGAAATGCTGGAAGACCATGGCTACGCCCGAATTCCTCGCTTCTCGCGGCTCCGAAGGGGCAAAGGCGCGGCCCTTCAGAGTCATTGATCCCCGGTCGGGCCTGACCAGCCCGTAAATCATCTTTACTAGCGTCGATTTTCCCGCGCCGTTTTCGCCAAGTATCGCGTGGATCTCGCCCGGTCCGGTTGCGAGGGTGATTCCGTCGCAAGCGAGGACGCCGGGATAGGATTTCGAAAGCCCGTTGATTTCTAGAAGCGGACTGCTCACGAACCTAGCGGTCTCCGGCGGATTCAGGAATGATCCGGCTCAGGATTTCCGACGCGACGCCGACCGCGATCGCCTGGGGGTGCTTGCCGAGCCCGGGATTCCCGATCGGGCATTGAATGCGGTCGACCGCTTCGGCGTCATGGCCCATTTTGACGAGTCGGCTGCGAAACCTGGCCCATTTGGTTCCGGAACCGATCAGGCCGATTCTTTCGACATTCCGCCGGAGCAGGGCGCTGCAGATTTCCAGGTCGATCGCGTGCGAATAGGTTAGCACGAGGTGCTCGCTGTTCAAGGGGGCGTGCGGCGCGACGGCCGCCGGGTTTTTCGCGACCAGCTTGCTAACCTCCGCCGGGATGCTGTCGGGATAGCGGTTCTCGTCCGTGTCGATCCAATATAGGTCGAGTTCGGGAACAGGCGCCAGTACGGAAACGATGGCGCGTCCGACATGCCCGGCGCCAAATATCCAAAGCTGGTGAGACGGGTCGGCGATCGGTTCCAGAATCCAGCCCGATTCCAGCGCCGAATGCGGTTTTTTTCGACCGGAATCGCGAAACGTCTCGACGAAAGCCCTGACCGGGAGAGGAGGGCTTTCATTCCTCCCGCTAATCGGCCGGGCGTAGAACCCGGGCAAATCCTCCGATTCGCGAACTCGCGCGACGGCATTCCGGTCGTAGATTTCCGTAATCAAAGTGGCCGAGCCGCCGCAGCACTGGCCCAGGCTGGGTCCAAGCGGCAGCTTTACTACGCTAGGACCGGGTAGAGGGTTCCGGCGCATCAAGTCGCGGGCGCTATTGACGGCGCTGAATTCCAGGGCTCCGCCGCCGATCGTTCCGCTTTGGCCCCGTTCCGTTACGATCATGGAAGTTCCGGCTTCGCGGGGCACTGACCCCGCGACCTCGGCCACCAGGATTCTTGCGATCCGGCCGTGCGACGCGACCTCGGATTCCAACCTTTTGAAATCCAGACTCATGGGGCGGAACTCGTCAAAGGGAGCGCCGGGCGCCGAAATCAGCGACGGGCGGCGGCAATGGCCGCGGGCTCAAGCGGCGTCGAATTCACGACCGCGCACCTTCTCGACCGCCTTCAGAACGCGCTCCGGCGTGGCCGGGGCGTCCATCGGGAGGTAGGCCGAGGATTCGTTCCCGCATGCCGCAACCGCATCGGAAATTGCCATTAGCACCGAGATAGCCAGCATGAGCGGAGGCTCGCCGACCGCTTTCGACTTGCAAATCGTGGATTCGCTGTTGCAGCCCCCGCTCCAGAGCGCGGAATTGAATACCGCCGGCCTGTCCGAGCACGCCGGAATCTTGTAGGTGGAGGGAGCGTGCGTCTTCAGTCGCCCCGCGTCGTCCCAGACCAGCTCCTCGGTCGTAAGCCATCCGGCGCCTTGAACATAGCCTCCTTCGACTTGCCCGAGGTCTATCGCCGGGTTGATGGACTTGCCCGCATCGTTGAGCAAGTCCGCGCGGAGTATGCGGTTTTCGCCTGTCAGGGTGTCGATTGCGACTTCGGTGACGGCCGCTCCGTAGGCGAAATAGAAGAACGGGCGCCCGCGTCCCATAAGCCGGTCCCAGTTGAGCTTGGGCGTTGCGTAGAAGCCTGTCGCCGACAGAGAAACCCTGTTGACGTAGGCCAAATGCACGGCCTCCTTGAATCCGTAGGATTCGTCGCCGACTACGATTTTCCCGCCTTCGAAACGAACCTGGTCGCTGGAGGATTGGTGCATTTCCGCGAGCATGCTCTTGATTCGCCCGGTAATCTCGTCGCAGGCGCACTTAACGGCCATGCCGTTGAGGTCCGATCCCGCCGAGGCCGCGGTGGCGGAAGTGTTGGGTACCTTGCCGGTATCCGTCGCTGTGATTTTTACGGTATCAAGGGGTTGGCCGAATGCATCCGCGGCGACCTGGGCTACCTTGACGAAAAGCCCCTGGCCCATTTCGGTTCCGCCGTGATTCAGATGTATCGAGCCGTCCTGGTATACGTGGACGAGCGCGCCCGCCTGATTTAGGTGCGTGAGCGTGAATGAAATCCCGAACTTGACTGGCGTAAGCGCAATTCCGCGTTTGATTATCGGATTTTCAGCATTCCACTTCCGGACTTCTTCGCGTCTTTCCAGATAATTCGAGCTTTCCACCAGCTCATCGGTTATCTCGCCGATAACGCAGTCTTCGACCGTCATGCGGTAGGGAGTCTTCTGCA
Organism: Albidovulum sp. bin36; assembly: GCA_002238565.1. Classification (GTDB taxonomy): domain Bacteria; phylum Pseudomonadota; class Alphaproteobacteria; order Rhodobacterales; family Rhodobacteraceae; genus JAPPFL01. The sequence continues at coordinate 7,317 of MPMP01000054.1, read as the reverse complement.
GATTCGCGCTTCCCGCCGGAGCGTAGTAGTTCCGCCTTCGAACCTCCAGCGGGTCCATTTCCAGAACGCGGGCCGCATGATCCATTACGGTTTCTATTCCGATCATCCCCTGCGGACCGCCGAATCCCCTGAAAGCGGTCGCGGATTGCATGTGCGTTCTCAGCCGGTGAGAATTAATTTTCGCATTCGGCAGGTAGTAGGCGTTGTCGGCGTGCAGCATTGCGCGGTCGGCGACGGCGAGCGAAAGATCGAGCGCCCACCCGCATCTAGTGTACTGGTCGAACACCACGCCCTGAATTTTTCCGTCGGCGTCGAACCCGGCTCGATATCGAATTCGGAAGTCATGCCTCTTGCCCGTGATCGTCATATCGTCGTCGCGGTCGTATCTCATTTTGCAGGGGCTGCCGGTCGACCGAGCGGCTACCGCGCAGGCGACGGCCAGGGCGTTCGACTGGCTTTCCTTGCCGCCGAACCCGCCTCCCATTCGTCGCACTTCCACGCGAACCGCATTCATGGGAACGCCGAGCGAGTCGGCTACCTTGTGCTGAACTTCCGTTGGATGCTGGCTTGAAACGCAGACGTGCATATCTCCGTTTTCCTGCGGGATGGCGAGAGCGGCCTGACCCTCTAGATAGAAGTGCTCCTGCCCGCCGATCTCGACTTCCCCCTCGACGCGGTGCGCCGCGGCGCCAACCGCCGCCTCCGCATCGCCCGTCTGGTAGACTCTGGCTTCCTCAAACCGGCTTTCGGCTTCGATCGCGCTTTCGTAGTCTACGAGCGGGTCGAACTCTTCGTATTCGATTTTCGCTCGGCGCGCCGCCTTGCGGGCCTCGTGGTGGCTTCCGGCGACGACAATGAACAACGGCTGCCCGGCATAGTAGACTTCGCCTTCCGCCAGGAGCGGCTCGTCCTTGATAGACGGCGAAACATCGTTGGCTCCCGGAAGATCGCCGGTCAATATGACATCCACGACGCCGGGGCTGCGGCGAACCGGATCTACATCCAGCGACAAAATTTTGGCGCGAGCCGCGTCCGACAGCCCGAAAGCCAGGTGGAGCGTACCCTTGACCGTGGGAAGATCGTCGACATAACGCGCGGCTCCGGTAACGTGGAGCTTGGCGGCGTCGTGCTCACTCGGCTTGTAAATGACGTTCATAATTTCACATCCAGCACGTGAGTCGCCCTGCGGCCGGGCTCGGCCTCGGAATAGAATTTCATCAGCAGGTTTCTCGCGGCAAGGACTCTATACGCCGTGGAAGCGCGCGTGGTCGCCTTGTTGACTCGCATCGGCGAGAAATCCCGTATGAGAGCTTCCTGCGCATCGGCAATCGATTCGGGCGCCAGGCGGCGCCCGAGCAGGGCGGCTTCGGCGCCCGGCGAACGCTTCGGAATGGAGGCCATGCCCCCGAACGCGATTCGCGCCGACGCTACGACGCCGTCGTCAACCGCGATGTTGAAGCAGCCGCATACCGATGAAATATCCTGGTCGAGGCGCTTCGAAAGCTTGTAGCACTTCAGGTGGTCATCCTGGACGGGGATAAGGATTTTCTCGATGAATTCGCCCGGCAATCTGTCCTGACGCTTGAAGCCGATAAAGAAATCCTCCACCGGGACAGTCCGGGTCCCGCTTCCTTTTCGCAGCTTAAGCCTCGCGCCGAGAGCAATCATGGCGGGCGGCGAGTCACCGATTGGCGACGCGTTGGCAATGTTGCCGCCGAGAGTTGCCGAATTTCGAATTTGGACCGACCCGAATCTGCGCAGAAGCTCGGATAGGGAGGGGTGGCGGTCGGCCATGAATTTCCTAAGATGTTCGAGGGGAACGGCGGCGCCGACTTCAATGAACGAGTTTCCGACTTCGATTTGCGCAAGCTCTGGAACTTGCGCGGCGAAGCACGCTTTTTCGATTTCCCGGAGTTTCTTCGTAACCCACAAGCCGACATCGGTCGCGCCGCCGATTACAGTAGCTTCGGGATTTTTCTCAAACCAATCCGCGAATTCGTCCAGGTCCCTGGCAACCAGGAATCTAGGCGTCTCGACGCCCGAGCGTCTCGGCTGGGGCGGGGGCTCGTTGCGCATCCAGTCCGGAATCGGCTTCCTGGCCGCCGATTCCGCGGCTCTGACAATCGGCGCGTAGCCTGTGCAGCGACACAGGTTTCCGGCGAGAACGTCGTCGTGGTCCTCGTCGCCGACCGCGTGCGCCGCAGTTAGCGACATTACGATGCCGGGCGTGCAGAACCCGCACTGGCTTCCGTGATTTGCGATCATCTCGTCCTGCACGGGATGAAGGCGGCCGCCGGGCTCGGCGAGGCCCTCCACCGTTCTTACATCCTTTCCGTCCATCTGAGGCAGGAAGTAAAGGCAGGAATTCACGGCTTCCCGAACCATACTACCGTTGTCGTTGCGCGAAACCATCACCGTGCAGGCGCCGCAATCCCCTTCGTTGCAGCCCTCTTTCGTTCCGGTCAGCCCTTGGTCCTCGCGCAGCCAGTCGAGCAGCGTCGCGGCAGGTTCGGCATTGTCCACCGACACCTCACGGCCGTTCACGCGAAATCTAATCTTGGTCATCAGCTGCCTCTGTAGGTGCTGTATCCGAAAGGGGACAGCAAGAGAGGGACATGGTAGTGACTGTCCTCGGCCATGCCGAATCTGATTGGAATACGATCTAGAAACAGGGGATCCATGGCGGCGCGTCCCGTCGATCGAAAATAGTCGCCGGCAAAAAATGTCAATTCGTAGATTCCCGTAGCAAACTCGCCGTCGTCCAGGAGCGGACTGTCCAGGCGACCGTCGCTATTCGTTGTTCCCGACGCGACGACTTGGCCGCGGTCGCCTATTCGTTCCAGTTCGATGCGCAAGCCTTTTGCCGGACATCCCAGGGAGGTGTCGAGCACGTGCGTCGTTAGTCTGCCCATTAATCCCTCCGGACAACCAACTGAATTCAGCGGCGGTAGCGATCTACCGTAAAGATAATGGCTACAGCCTGCGCGGTCAATTGAAATTGGGCGAATAGGCGAATCATGCGTATCCGGCGCGGTCCGGCAGACAATCACAGCACCTGAATTCAAAAAACAATTCCGCCGCCTCGGATATTTGCCGCGTCGCCATTCGCCGCGTGGATTGCGTCATGGAAAGGACATCGGTCGGCTACTCGTCTTTTTCGGCAGTTGTCGCCTATACCATCGTCGGCGAGCTTTCCGGCATTGGCGCCGACCGAGCTACGGCATCGAGGCTTTGCCGGCCAATCACTGCATCGCTGCCGCGGCACAACGTGCAGATCGAGCCATTTCCGGCGGGCGGCGCCGTCGCGAAGCGAAAGCCTCCCGCTCGGCATCGACCTTGACCTCGACCTTCGCGCGATCAAGGGCTTCGCCTCCGTCTATTCGATGGAACTGCGCCATGAATGCGCACTGCGCGTCCTTGAGGCCCCTCCCATTCCAGTTCCGCGAACCGGCATTTTCGACCCGCCTTGCCGAGCGGCGCCCCGGATCTCGGAACGCCACTACACGGTACGACTTCGACGAGGCCTCGCTCGTGGCGCTGCTGGACTCGCCGACACGTCGCTGGACCGCCTGATCATGATCTTCCGGCTACCTGTCGTAGCTCTAGATGACATCCGCACCGGCATAGCGGGTGAACGCCCGTCTAGGCGCTACGCCCGAGCGTCAACGCAATCCTCCTTGGCGCGGACCTGCTTCAAACCAAATGAAACCGCCAGAAGCACATCGTCCGCGAGGTTTAGAGAGACGGGCGACTGCTTGCCGGACATATGCCCCGCGCGTCGGCGGAATCATAAGAAATCCCACCATGGACAAGCATGAGATCATCAACGCGTCGGCCGTCGCCGGGGGAGCCATCGACAGTGTCGGCAGAATGGTCATCGATGCTCAGTCCGCAAAATCGATCCGGGCCCTTGGGCGCCGATGCCAAAAGTTTCCTGAAATGCGCACCGGACGCCGCCGCTCTGGCGCGACCTGGACTGGCTTCCGGACCGCCTTGATAACGCAGACCCGGACGGGAACCGGAAGACGACGGCGACAGCGATAAACGGCGATACTCGCAGGTGCCACTTGGCCGTATGTATCGGCGTCATGGACGACGACATCTCCCTTTCGATCGCGCGATTGCAGCGCGTTTGCCAGGTCTTTGTCAAAGAGCGCGCCGAGGCCGGAAAGGATCCCCGGCTTCGGAATGCCGTCGTTGATAATTCGCGACCCTAAGGGAGCGGGGCTGCACCGTCGCTCGCGCGGGCCGCTGCAGATGGAAAGTGCGAAACGTCCTCCGATTATTCGCCCTAGTACTGCGAAGAAGTCGGCGAATCAGGCGCATTTAGAAATCATCCGGAAATAATTGAACTCGGCCAGCGCGCTCGACGGCATGGATCTCAATTGATGGCCCTGTGCGCTCCAGCGGCAACTCGCGCAACCGGTCGAGATCATCCTGCTCTGGTCGTCGGCCTCGCACGGGACCGTAGCCGCTCGGCCCGCGCTCGCCCCACTATTTGCTTCATGCAATGCGGCTGCTAATACCGACAGCGGCAATAGAATCCCGACGATAGGAAGTTAAACAACCACGAATGAGCGCAGCGCAACGTCAGCGCTCGCTAGAACTCTTAAGCCGCGGCAAAGCAAACTCTCCGGCGAACTCCGCCCCAGATTCGCGACGCGATCGCCAAAGTAGCCGACAGCGGCAGTAGAACCCCGACGGTTTGAAAAGCAAACAATTTCGAAATAGCGCGAAGATTCGCCGCATTCCCGCGTTATTTAGTAACCGCCGACAGAATCAACCTTTAAAGGATTTTCTAAAATGCGCGTCATGGCGCAGAAGATCCTTGCCGTCGATCTAGTCCGGTTTGGAGAACAGACGACGCGGAAAATTGGTCAGCCGCTCGAAACCGTCGGCTGTTATAGCGATTGTCTCGGACATGCCGAACCCGCGAGCCAATACGTATGTATGAAAGGTCATGCCGGCTTCGAACGCCCATTCCGCGCCGGGAACGGCTTCAAGCGGTTCGCCGCCCGACGGCGGGAGAAGGAGCCCAACCGAATAAAATGTCTTATTGGTGTAGGTATCGCGAAGATTTGCCGACAGAACGCCGTCGCGGTAGATTCTGTCCGGGACTTTCGCCGCGACGCCGGGGCGAACTTCGGCAAGTGCGGCGTTTTGAATTGATATCAGGGAGTCGACAACGCGTAGGTCTTCATCGCTCGTCCTGCCGACCCGGATCGGTCGCATGAATCGGGCATGGTAGTGTCTTACGTTCGGAGTGGTTTCTATTTGAACAATATCTCCCCGCTTCAAGACGCGGTCCGAATAGCCGCCATGAAGATGAAACGCTCGCTCGCCGGATGAAAGCACGCCTGGTCCGGGAAGGTCGCTGCCTGCTCGGATCATCGCCGCGCAGATTTCCGCGGCGATTTGGCGTTCGCTTACGCCGACTCCGGCGGTTTCGATCGCCGCCTTCATGCCTGCCTCGGCGGCAATTCCCGCCCGTCTCTGGTAGGCGATTTCCGCCGCGCTCTTGATAAGCCTCAATTTAGCCGCGAGGCGGCTTTCATCGGACCAGGCGACCGATGGAAGTCTTGCCCGAAGTTTCTCGAACCTGGATGTCGGAAGCGAACCGGAATTCAGCTCGATTCCCAGCCGGCCGCCGCGTCCCAGGCCATGGACTATAGCGGCGGCGGCCACGTCGACTGGGTCCTCGCTGTCGGTCCACATGGTACGTTCGGGAAAGACGCTAGTCTCGTCAAGATAGTATTCTTCAACATCGCGGCAGACGATCGCCGGTTGTCCTTGTGCGGGAATTATCGCGCATTGAAAGCTGCCATATCCCCTGGTAAAAAATCCGGTAAGCCAGGTCACGGTCTCCGGCTGGAACGCGATCAGGCCGTCGAGATTCCTTTCGGCAAGCGAGGACTGGACCCGCTCGAGGCGCGACTCATACTCCGATTTCTCGAACCACGGCTTTGCAATTCCGTTCATATCCGGATTATTTCATTCCCTCGGGCATTTCGATTTCAGCAAATCGGCGAATCTGTAAATCATGGATTTCGCCGAAAGCGCGGGATGGGCCTGCGATTTGAGCCGGTCCACATCGGCCCCGTCTTTCTGCATTCGACCCCGGTTTTCCTCGAACCAGACCGGAGCCTGGCGCTCGTCGATTTCCGGATGTCCCTGAATGCCCCAGACGGGCTGGTTCCTGTAGCGCCAGACGTGGTTCGGGCAGTCGCGCGAATAGGCGAGAATTGTCATATCGTCATGGTCGGAGCGCACTTCGTCATTGTGCCAGACGAACATGTGGACGAAATCGCGCAGCTCAACGCAAATCTCGTCGTCCGAAGCCGCCGGAGTTACGGTCAGGTCTACGTAGCCGACTTCGCAATTCGCACGCCGGAACACCTGGTCGCGCCCGCAGAGTGCCGAGGCAAGAACTTGGCTGCCAAAGCAAATTCCGAGCATTGGAATCTCGAGTTCGGCAGCTTCAACGATAAGATCGTGCTCACGATTAATGAACTCTATGTCCTCGTAGGCACCATGCGGGCTGCCGGAAAGGAATATTCCGTCAAAGGAACTCAATTCGTCCGGAAAATCGCCTGCATAGGCCCAGCGGAGTTCGACTTCCAGCCCCCAGCTCTCGAATCGTTCGTCTAGCTTCGCTACCGACTGCAGCTTAGGTCCGTTGCCTAGGTAAAGGAGGCGCGCTGGCACCTGACTGCCTTTCGAGTGCAAGAGATTCTTTGGGAGCTGCGCCTATTTCGCGCAGTGCCGAGATTCCAGAGAGCAAGCCGTCGCGACACCTCGATTTCCCTTTTGACCGGAATCGGGCAGTTGCGCGAGTGATTGAGAACGGCAGTGTTCGTCCTTTGGCTAGCGAGCAAGGAAGTAATCTCTGACAGAATTCGCACGAGCAATAGAATCAAGGAGATTGAACGTTTGCTCGTGCTATTCGGGTGGACAGTTATTGCCGCACTCAGGGCGATGTCTTTAGCCCCTCTCAGGAAATTCCGCCACTCGGAAGCGCATCAATGCGCCCGCGTTCCCGACGCGAGCACGTCGTCCAGGGTCGCCGCGTCCAGAACCGCTCCCGCCCAGGACCTGATCTCCGAATCCTTGGCGTTCCGAATCCGATGGCGGATGTCGGAGGGAAGCTCTCCGAAGCGCCGCTCCAATTGCTCCTGCAGCAACTCCATGCGGCCCTCGTCCCTGCCTCTGGCAAGCCACTTTTCCGCCAGCGTGCCCATCATCGTCTCCCATTCTTCCGGATTCGTTCGCTTGAGCGAAGCTTCGAGCTCCGGCTCGTCTATACTGGATTTCTCCATG
>MPMP01000196.1 GCA_002238565.1 Albidovulum sp. bin36 | reverse complement strand
CCGAAAGCTTCGGAAGCAGCTCCTCGAAATTCCTCCTCCCCGATGCGAGCAGCGCCTCGAGCGCGCCCGGCCGGCTCTCGCCGGCGGCGGAGTCCGCCTCGCCACAACGCACTTGGCCGCCTTCGAGCCGGTACTGCGCGTAGCCGCCGTCGTCCCGCTTCAGCAGAAGAACCGGCGGCTGCGCCGCCGCCTCATCTTCGGAAAAGTCCGCCAGAATCTCTACCGCCTTGGGAAGGCGGCAGCCCGCCGCTTTGCTTTTTCTTGCCATAGTGAATGCTCCTGCTCGATGCCGAGCGCGGCGCCGACCGTGTTCTCCGGTCGATTCCGTCCGCGCAAGTGCCGGCTATCATAGTCGAAAGTCTCGCGAGGAGCAATTCTCAAGAGCGGCGGTCTTCTTTAGCAATCTTTCCCGCATCGCCTTTTCAACAAAATTGGTTTACACCCGTCTAGAAGTCTAGAACGAGCGTTGAACTTCGGAGTGTCTGTAGGTAAAGTAGGGAAGCCTCGGAACGAACGCCCATACGGCAGCTACCCCGGAGGTCAGGGTTTCTCAAATTCAAGAGTGACGACGATGAAACGTTCTCTTGCTGCTATCGTCATGGTCGCCATGCTTGTGGGGTGTGCCAGTAGCGATTCAGCAATCAAGCTGGAGAAAGACGGAACAATCTCCATGACGGTGGCGGTCACTGGAGAGAAAGTGAAGCCCGACAGTGCGTATGGCGATATCAAGAGTGCCTTGGATGAGGTTTGTGACGCGGCGTTTCCGCCTACAGGCAGCAGCGACCGAAGCGGTTTCGGTTATCCCCAGACGAAAAGCGTTTTCGAGGATTTTTCTGACGTAGTTGGCCCGATCACGAAGTTGGTCAACATCCTTGAAAAACTGGCAGGTCGCACCCGTACGACTCTAACGGTCGAAGGAATGTGCTTAGCCGCAGTATCCGAAGATGGCGGAGCGAACTGAACCGGATATCCAGCCATTTGAGGTATTCCTATCGCTTAATCTTCAGATGCCCCATTATGCTGGCCGATACCGCCGAACGTCGATCTTGTCGGCACGCGCGCGCATCTGCGTCGTGTCGTGCCATGCCTGCATCTTGAGCAGCAGGTCCATGCTGAGGCCGAACGCCTTCTCCACCCGCATCGCCATTTCGGGCGACAGGGAGGCGTTGCCGTTCAGCAGGTCCGATAGCGTCGCACGGCGCACGCCGAGAATCCGCGCCGCCGCCGAAACGCTCAACCCCAACTCCTCAAGGGCCTCGATCCGGATGAAGGCGCCGGGGTGGGGGGGAGTCATCCCCATCTTGATGCCGCCGCTGGTCATCAGTGGTAGTCCTCCAGGTTCAGGCGCTCGATTGCACCGTTCCGTTCCTCGAACGTGATCCGCCAGTTGCCCGACACCGATACGCTCCATTCGTTCCGGCGCTCGCCGGAAAGCCGGTGAACCCGCCATCCGGGAGCCGCCTCGCGGACGAAGCCCTCCATGGTCTCGGCCATCGCCAGCGCGAAGAGGATGCCGCGCACCCGCTCCACCAGATCCTGTTTCAGCAGCCGGACCGAATTGTTCTCGTATAGCTGCCGCACTCCCCGATGGCGAATGGAAGCGCCTTGGATGGAACCAGGGCAAATTTTTTTTCGGTGCTGGGTTCAATCCCGGCTTGATCTTCACAAAAAGTCTGGACTCCTTCCTCTCCGCCGCGTAGATTGGTCGCCGGATGGAGTTGCGAATCATGGATGCCTTCTGGCACGCGACCGAATACATAAGCAAGGCCCTGAAGGAGCTTTACCCGGACAAGGCGAAGCGAGAGGCGCGATTGCAGGATCTCAAGTCCCGGCTGAAGGCCGGAGGCGTCGCCGAGATCATCGGCGAAC
>MPMP01000053.1 GCA_002238565.1 Albidovulum sp. bin36 | reverse complement strand
GCCATTTCCATCATCCGGCTGAGGGGCGAGTTCAAATACCTTCCCGAAGCCAACCGCCACTACGCCGCGAAAACCCAGGATGCCCTCGACGCGGTGCTGAACGCCTCGCGCCGCTAACCTCTCCCCGGCTGGCGACCGCAAAGCGGAACACGGCGGACGCGCCTTTTTTTGCTCGAAGCCGGCCTTCGCCGCCCAAATCCCTTTGGACTATTGCATCTATTTGGCTCCCGCCGCCGAATCCTCAGAACGAACGCGCCGCCGGAGCCGCTCCGCTTCCACCGGATCGAAGTTTCGACAGGCGCTGCAAATGCGCCTTTGGCATTTGCAGGTCTGTTCGCCTCGACTTTTGACTAGGCCTGGGCACCCTGCCGCCCTTCGCGTTACCCTTGTATTCGAGCCATATCGCCTGTTCCGAGTCGTGGCGGCTGAACAGGTCGCGTTCCCGGTTCCTCTAACACGCGGTTATGAGCTTCTTCAGTCCCAAGCGATCGAAGTTGTACGAGAAGTAATGGAAAAACTTGGAGACGCGGGGATCATCGCAATTGCAGTACACGACCTTGCCGCGAAAGTGTCGACTGTAGTGGCGCAGTTCGTTCTCGATGTCGGGAAGCTGCATGTAGAACTCGTCGTTCCGTTGCCGCTTGGCCCTTTGCAAGTTTTCGTTCAGAGACATGGGTATGCTTCCGCATCAAGCCCATTATCGGAGATCAGTTCTCGACATGGACAGGCGCACCAGCCCGAGCCGACAGCGCCGACGGCGCGAGCCTAGATCATGCGTGCAGCGCCCCCACGCGCCGATCCGCCGCCGTCCGGTCGCGCCGCGCCCGCGCAAGCTCGTAGCTCGCCTGCATCCGCATCCAGTGCTCGGCGGTGCCCCAGCCGATGTCCTCCAACGCCAGCGCCATGTTCGCCGACACGCCCGCCTTGCCGTTCAGCAGGCGCGACAGCGTGCCGCGCTCGCAGCCGAGCCGCGCCGCCGTCTCGGTCACGTTCCAGCCCACGTCGTCCATGCTTTCGCGGATCAGTTCGCCCATGTGCGGCGGATTCTGCATCAGGCCGACGCGCTCGCTTGCAATTTCGTTCATGGTCAGCACTCCCCTTCGGTCAGTGGTAGTCGATCAGGTCCACATCCACGGCTTCGCCGTCCTCGAAGCGGAACACCACGCGCCAGTTGCCGGAGACGCGAACGCTCCACTGGCCCGCGCGGTCGCCCTTCAGGAGATGCAGCCGGAAGCCCGGCGCGTCGGCGCTTCGCGGATGCGTCGCCTCTTGCAGCCGGAACAGGATGCGCTTGAGCCGTGGCACCAGACCCGCAGGCACCCGCGCGGGATTGTCCCGCTCGTGCAGCGCCCGCAGTCCCTTGTGCCTAATCCTCATGCCGCACTGTAACGCGCCACGCCACACGCCGCAAGCGTCCGCTGTGCCGTCAAGACCGCCGATGACGATGCGCGGAGGTAACATGTGAGACGGCTCCCGATGCGCTCCGGTAGCGTGTGAGGCCGCACCGCCGCCGACAGTGCGGAGCGAGTGAATGACTGTGCCCTTGCCCAAAACTCCCTGCATTGATTTGTTACCTCGTGCTTCCTATAGTACGGCTCGGAAGCCGCGCGACGGTTCGAGACCCCTTCCCGCAGGTGCGCGGCGGGCGCTGCCGCTCAAGCGCCGCTCGGGCTAAGTGCCGGATGCATAACGGCTTTCATCGCCCGACGGTTTGAGCAGGCAGGAAGCGCGATAGCTACGCCCTTCGGCGCGTGGTTTTCACACCCGACGCATCGATGAGCAAATTCCGATTTGGCCACGGTGCGCCAGTCAGTCCAGGTTGGTAAGTTCGTGGGGAGGAATTCGGTCAAGACGAAATAATCTGTTTTGTATCAGATAGTTGTAAACTCACCTCGGATCTCGGGCAAAGAGCATGAGACAAACTACAAAACGGCTCGCCGACTACCCAAGCGCTTATGGCGTAACGGTCGTACCGGAATATCCATTCCTAATTTTTCCGCAGACTAGTTCTGAACGCCGTGGCTATGCACCGCTCGTATATCTTGAACCACCAGTGATCCCGAGCGAAAAACTCCGACTGCTTCCCAACGCCGCACTTGCTGATTCTTCTTTACTCACGTCAGCCATGCACATGGGGTGAATGCGAGCAGCAACCGGGCGTATGAAAAGCGATTACATGTATTCCGTGGGCGTGGTGTACATCACTTTTCCGATGCCGCCAAAGAGCGCAAATCTGTCGAGGCTAGAACCGCTAGCCCAGGCCGTACTGGACCCCCTCGCAACCCATCACGGAGCCTCGCTCGCCGATCTCTACGATCCCTATCTGATGCCGCCGAACCTGCGCCGAGCGCACCGGGTGCTCGACCGCGCAGTGGGCAGGCTCTACCGGCGGACCGGGTTTGCTTCCGAGCGCGAGCGCGTCGAGCATCTGTTCGCGCTCTACGAGAAGATGCGGACACCGCTTTCTGCCGCGGCAGCTGTCAGGCGGCATCGAATTCATGGAGGCAAAAAGCTTGCGCAATGAGTCTCCCTACCGGTTCCCGATTTACAAAGGGATCGCATCGGCAAATCGGGCGAAGCCCTGTAGGCCGCCGGAGGCGTCCTGTGCAGGTTTCCGAAAAACGGAGCGGCCATCGCCTTGCCTTGCGCGCTGAACGAATCTTCGAAAGCCGCGCTTCCCGAGCCGACGTGAGAAGATTTCGCAAATTGGCTTCAACAAGATCGGCAAGCCTTCGGTTGTCAGGAGACGGCGTGTGAAATTTCACTGATTGGAGTTGGCTAGCATCTCTTTCGAATCGGTTGCATCCAGGCGCCATTCATGGCCTCCGCCCGTTTCAGATGCATGTCGCAATACTCCGCCAACGGACTTACAATTGGATACGATTAACTAGCGAAGAATGAAAACGACGATTGCGATCTAGCCTTCAAACGTATCTCAGGCCTTTCTTTTCGAGCCTGTCGCGCATGCCGTAATAGTCGAGTCCGAGCGCGCCTGAAGCCAGGGCTGCGCGAGTCTCGGCTTCTTTCGAAAGCCGAGCGCTTGCATTTTCGAGAACATTTGCCGCTTCGAGTCGCTCGACCACGCAAATTCCATCCGTATCGGCAACTACGATATCGCCCGGATTGACCAATTGACCGCCGCAAACAATCGGAAAATTTATGCTGCCCAATTCCGATTTTGCCGTTCCCTGCGCGGATATGCACTTGCTCCATGCCGAAAACCGCATGTTCTCAAGTTGATCCACGTCCCGAACGCCCGCTTCGACAACTATTCCCCTAACGCCCCGCGCAGCCAGAGAAACCGCAAGCAGCTCGCCGAAATAGCCGGCATTGCTCGCCGAAGTCGGCGATACGACGAGAACGTCGCCGCTCCGGCACTGCTCGACGGCGACGTGCAGCATCCAGTTGTCGCCGGGCGGCAATGAAACCGTAACCGCCGAGCCCGCCGCGCGCGAGCCCTTCCAAGCCGGACGAATGTCCGGCGACATCAATCCCTCGCGGCCTTGAGCTTCATGGACGGTCGCTACGCCCGCCGCTAGCAATTCATCCGCAATCGCTGGCGAGGCTCGTTCGATATTCTGCTTAACCTTGGCCATTGGGATGCCTCATAGTTCGTCCACAGTTCGGGGATAAACGGATTGGAAGCCCTCGGCATGCGTCGAATTCCGTCCGCCGGCCTGCCCGCCGGAATTTCTGCGGAAGTGGTTTCCGCGATTCTCCGCCAGGTTCGAATAGTATGCCCAAAGGTGCTCCTGGCCTTCCATGCACCTTATCGCGGCCAGCTTTCTTTCCCATACGCTCGAAATGTCGAGAAAAACATCGGGCTTCCACTCCATCTGCTCAGTCTGGTGAGGCTCGAAGAGATAAAGCTGCGGCGCGCCGAGGATTTTTTCGCCGGGGTTGTGGCCCCATGCCTGGGCGATCATCCTAGCCTCGATTGCGGCCGATGTCGCCCGCATATGGTCCGTATTGTACGGATCCCATCTGGAGTGCGATAGCATAAAGGCGGGCTGCGCTTTTCTAATCAACTCTACCAGACGCTCCATGCTTTTGCGATCGACGACAAGCGGATAGTCGCCGAGATCGAAGAATTCGATTTCAGCCACGCCGAGAACGGCGGCGGCTCTTTCCGCCTCCGCTCTTCTCGCGGACTTAACGCGATCAAGGGTCATGCCGTCCTGCTTCCAGAGCTTCGCGCTTTCTCCGCGCTCGCCGTAGCTTAGGCATACGACGGAGACCGCGTAGTTCTTTTCCGCATGAAGCGCGATGGCTCCTCCGCACCGCCAAACGAAATCAGCGGCGTGGGCGCTTATCACTAGAGCGGTTTTTCCAGACATTTCGTTCTCCGCGCAGGCGTATTCGTGCATGGACGGCTAGCCTTGCAATCGGGCTGCCGAGCAAAAGCATCCGTCCGCCGGAATTATGGCAATCCGTTGTTTTCCGGCATGAGATTTGTTCATTACGAACAATATGCAGCGGTTTCAAATTGTTTGGACTTCCTAGCTTTCCATCCCGGCCCCGCGCATTCGTCGAGGGGACGATGCGCAATGCAGTCGAAGGGCAAGCTCCGGTTTGGCGCACTTGAAAAATTTGCCGCGAACCGAAAAAAGTCGGCATTCCTGCAACTTCCTGAATTTTCGGCTTCCCGCGCGGAGCGCAGCGGAAAAGCCCGCGCAAAATTGGCAACGGGCTCTTTTTCGGATGAGCGCTCGCCGCTTGCGTGAAAAACCGGCGCATGAAGGAAGCAGCGGATCCTCCGCGCTGAATTCGAACTCGAACAAGAATCGATTCGCAGCTCCGTTCGATGAATAGCCGAACTTTCGCCGGATTCGCTGATGTTCGCGAACTTGAACGCAAGAATTATGACGGACTGAATTACCGCGATTTTCCCGCGGCGTCCTCGCCATGACGGCGAGGCGCCTAGCTGAATAAGCCCGATCTGCCGGCCTCGGCTACCCAATCAATTTGCGAACCGTAGGATCCAGCATGCGGATCCTGCGTCAAATACTCTGAGAATTTGCAATGGCGCTTCGCTCGGCTATCATAGGGTCGCCGAAAGCATTGGACTATCCCGGGACGGCAGCATTTGAACCTAACTGCAAAAGAAACCGATCTAGTCTTCGCAATCATGCGAGATCTAAGCGGAGAATTCGAAAGCGCCGAAGTTAGGCGGCGCGTCGGACGCAGGCTGCTTGAACTGCTCGATGCCGACTACTTCGCGTCCTACGTCTGGGACGGCGAAACGCATAAATTCACTTCGTGCGTCCACATTAATATGACCGACGACAATCTAGGCAGATACGAAAGCTACTACCAGTTCCGGGATCCGATCACGCCGACCCTGCAAAAGCGGCGCAAGGCAACTCCGGTGAGCGAAATCATGCCGCACGACCGCCTGGTAAAGACGGAGTTCTTCAACGATTTCCTGAAGCAAGACGGCCTATGCTACGGATTGAACTATTTCGCCTACGACAGGGGCGACAATATCGGCGACATCAGAATCTGGCGAGGCGAGAACAGGGATGATTTCACGTCCAGAGACGCCAGGACCGTCGATGCCATCGGGCCAAGCCTGGTTAACGCGCTCGTGCGAGCGCGCAGCCCGGCGCGAGGGAAGCCTTTGAGATTTGCTCAGATCGCCGATAGGATCGGGTACACGGCGCGAGAAGCCGAGGTCGCCGATCTGGCTGCCGCGGGCCTTTCGGACGGAGAAATCTGCGCCAAGCTGGGAATTTCGAAGCCGACCCTCCGAACCCACATTTCCGCGATATTCAGAAAATCCGGCCTGAGCCGCCGCGCGCAGCTCCCGCGGTTCCTTGCTGAGCAATATCATCATTATTGACGATGGCTTCTCAAGCCGTTCCCGCAATACACTAACCCGATAATTGATTTTGAGGCGTTCATGACCAGGGATTTGGCAAGGCTGGATGCGGTTGAAGCCGTAGCCGCGATGAAGAGCGGCGACATCACGCCCCGAGCCTATGCGGAGGCGGTAGCGGAGCGAGCGGTCGAGCATGAACACCTGAACTCGCTGCAGCACTTCGATCCGGATCAGCTGGTTCGCGCAGCCATCCGAGCGTTCGAGGAGAATTCGGCGGGCGCATTGGCCGGATTGCCGATCGTCGCCAAGGACAACATCAACACGGCGTCCATGCCGACGACTGGATGCACAAAGGCGCTTCTGGGCCACACGCCGGCGAAAGATGCCGGAGTCATCGAGAAAATCGCTTCGGAAGGCGGATATGTCGGCGGCAAGGCGGGAATGCACGAGCTTGCGTTCGGAATAACGTCGAACAACGCCGTTACCGGCCCCGTTCGCAATCCGGTCGACCCTTCCTTGATCGCGGGAGGATCTTCGGGAGGCACCGCAGCGTCGATCGCCGCCGGGATCTTTCCTGCGGGACTGGGAACGGATACCGGGGGATCGAATCGCATACCTGCGGCGCTTTGCGGAATTGTAGGCTTTCGCCCTACGACCGGCAGATACGACGGCGACGGAGTGATTCCGATCTCTCGAACCCGCGACACTGTCGGGCCGATGGCGCGCTCGGTTCGCGATATTGTTCTGCTCGATGCCGTCCTCGCGGAAGAAAGCAATGCCCGGCCGGAGAGCAGGGACATCGGAAGCATAACCCTGGGCATTCCGAGGAAGACATTCTACGACGGCCTTGATCGGACGACGGAAGGCGTGGTCGAAGCGCAGCTCGGCAAGCTCGCGTCCGCCGGAGTTAGGCTGGTCGACATCGATCTCGAAACGGTTTGGCCGCATAACGAGGCGTTCGGATTTCCCGTCGTGTTCTACGAAACCGCGCGCGACCTGCCGGCCTATCTGAGCGAGCACGCTCCGGGAGTGTCGTTCGAA
The DNA here is from genome assembly GCA_002238565.1 of Albidovulum sp. bin36. GTDB lineage: Bacteria > Pseudomonadota > Alphaproteobacteria > Rhodobacterales > Rhodobacteraceae > JAPPFL01. The sequence continues at coordinate 28,087 of MPMP01000053.1, read as the reverse complement.
TCCCTTGTGGCCGGCATCGGATCGCCGGATGTCGCGGGCGTGTTCGCTCACCTGCTCGGAGAAGGCGCCACGTCGGAGGAAGCCTACCGGGCCGCTTTGGACGAGCATCGGCCGGCCATGTTCCGGATTTACTCGAAGGCGTTCGAAGACGACGAACTCGACGCCATCGCGTTCCCGACGACCCCGCTCGGCGCGAGACCCGTCGGCGACGATCAGACGGTACTGCTGAACGGAGAGCCAGTGCCGACATTCGCCACGTACATCCGCAATACGGAGTTCGGCTCGAACATCGGCGCTCCGGGAATCACGCTTCCGTGCCCGGATGCTTCGGAGCTGCCGGTCGGAATCGAATTCGACGCCCTGCCGGGCGGGGACCGAGCCCTGCTCGGACTGGCAGGAACGATCGAGCGCGCATTGGCGGCGTAGCCGCCGACCAAGCCAAGGGAGAACAATGATGACACTAAATTTTGCGAAACTATTCGCTTGCGCAGCCTTGCCGCTCGCGCTGGCGAGCGCGCCTGCGGCCGCGGATATCAAGATCGGGGTTCTCGTGCCGGATTCCGGGCCGGGAGGGTTGTTCGGCCCTTCGACGCGCAATTCCGCGATGCTGGCAGCGGAGCGAATCAATCGGGGCGGCGGCATCAACGGAGAGCAAATCGAGCTGGTATTCGCGGATGTCGGCGTGCCGCCGGCGGAAGCGGCTCAAGCCGCTCTGCGACTTTGGAAGGGCGAAGGAGTCGACGCCTTTGTCGGCATGCACGATTCAGCCGTCAGGGAGGCGCTGCTGGGACGCTTCTCCGGGCAAGTCCCCTATGTCTACACGCCCGTCTACGAAGGAAACTCCTGCGCTCCGGGCCTATACATAACCGGCGAGACTCCGAGCCAGCAGCTCGCGCCGGTCATTCCCTTCGTGATGGAAAAGGAGAGCGTTTCCAAGTGGTATCTCATCGGCCACGACTACAACTGGCCCCGTGATACCAATGCGCTTGCCAAGCAGTACATCGCCGGCGCCGGCGGAGAAGTCGTCGGCGAGGAATACGTTCCGTTCACGGTCGCCGAATTCGACTCGTCCCTGCAGCGCATCAGGGAAAGCGGAGCCGACGCGGTTCTGATAACCCTGGTCGGAGGCGGATCCGTTGGCTTCAACGTTAGCTTCGCAAGCTTCGGGATGGACCGGCAGGCCATTCGGCTCGGCACGCTCATCGAAGAAAACACGCTCGCCGGAATCGGCTCCGAAAACGCCAACCGGCTGTATTCGTCCGCGGGATACTTCGCATCGATTCAAACCGAGGCCGCCGCCGCGTTCGCCGCCGACTATTCAGCAGCTTTCGGAAGCGACGCCCCGGCTCTCAACGGCCTCGGGCAATCGGCCTACGAAGGATTGATGCTGCTTGCCGCGCTCGCCAACAAGGCCGGCAGCCTGGACGTGCAGGCATTGGATGAGGCTGCGGAAGGCACCGCCTGGAGCACGCCCAGAGGCGACAATGTTCTCAGGGGGCGGCATATGGCCCAGACGATCTACCTGGCCGACGGAACCGGGGGCGCATTCACCATTGTCGAGGCGTTCGAAAGCGTACCGTCGTCGGAAGCCTGCCCTAGCTGAACGATCGCCTTGTCGCTTGCCCTGATCCTGAATCTGGCATGGCATGTCGGCACGCTTGCCCTGGTCGCCCTCGGACTGGCGATCATTTTCGGCAAGCTCAGGATCATGAACATGGCGCACGGAGAATTCGTGATGATTGGAGCCTATTCTCCGGTCATCACGTCTTCGATGGGTTTACCGGCGTGGCTTCAGCTGCCCGTCTGCCTTCTTACCGTAGGCCTAGTCGCCCTGGTCGTGGAGCGGGCGGTAGTCTGCCGACTTTACGGTCGAATGTTCGATAGCCTTCTGGCGACCTGGGGAATATCCATACTTCTGCGAGAAGCCATCGAACTGATATTCGGACGAGGCTACCAGTCCGTCAGCCTCCCTATTCCGGGAACGATCCAAATTCTCGGATCTGGCTATCCCGCCTATCGCATCGCCATTATCGCATGCATCGCGCTCGGATTCGCTCTGCTGGCATGGTGGAATAGCCGGTCGATGGTTGCGACTCGAATCAAGGCGATGGTCGAAAACCCGGGACTTGCGCAGGCGGTCGGAATCGATACCGGGCGACTTTCCAGATGGGCTTTCGTATTCGGATGCTGCACGGCCGGGCTGGCCGGGCTGGCGCTGGCTCCGACCATTCGCATCGAACCCATGATGGGGCTCGACTATCTCATCAAATCTTTTTTCGCGCTCGTGGTTGGAGGGCTGGGAAGCCTGGAGGGCCTTGGGCTCGGCGCCGGAATCATCGCCGGAACCCAATCCTTGATCGGCGCCGCCTTTAACCAGACGTACGGGTATTTGGCCGTTCTTTCGCTTTCCATATTGTTTCTTTGGCTAAAGCCGGATGGCATCCATTCTGCTTCGCGCTAGCCTGCTGCTGGCCGTTCTGCTGCCGATTCCCGTATTGTTCGGGGAATTTACGGCCTATCAAATCGGCCTCTATCTGATTTACGGAATCGCGGCTCAGGGAATCGGATTCCTGTGGGGGAAGACCGGGGTGCTTCCGCTGGGGCAAGCAATATTTTTCGGAATCTCCGCATATGCCGGAGCAATGTCCCTGCGCTTCGCGGACGGGCTGGCGCTTCAGCTCGCCGCTGCGGCCGCCATAATTCTGCTGCTGTCATCGGCCGCCTTCGTCGTCGCCTTCCTAATATTTCGGGGACGAAGCGAGAGCGGTCCATTTTTTTCCCTGATAACGCTCGCGCTGGCGATGATCGCCGAGCAGACCGCCGGCACGGCGACCGAATTTACGGGCGGCTTCAACGGATTTAGCGGTTTCGCGAGCATTGGCGGGCTGGATCCCTTCGGAAATCTCTATTATGTCATAGCCGCGGCGGCCGTCGGCATGAGCCTGCTGCTGTTCGCCATCAACCGGTCGCCCGCGAACTTGATCGTCCGGGCGGTCGCGGACAACGAGCCGCGGCTTCAGCTGCTCGGATACCCGACGCACGCGGTCAAGAGTCTTGCCTTCGCTTTTTCCGCTGCCTCGGCCGCATTGGCCGGCATTCTATTCGCATCCCACCAGGGCATAGTAACGCCGACATCAACCGGATTCGCGCTGTCGGCGGAACTGGTAATTCTGACCGCCATCGGCGGCAGGTTTCATGTGCTCGGTCCGCTTATCGGTGCGGTCGTCGTCGGCTGGGCCTCCGCCGAATTGCGCTTCAACTTTCCATATTGGGAATTGATTATGGCGGCGGCGTTCATAATCGTCGTCTTAAGGGCTCCGGGAGGAATTGCGGAACTCCTCGATAACTCATTCATGCGCTTTGCGCCGAATTCGCCTAGGGACGAATCCGCGCGCAAGGACGCGCCCATGCCGCAGGGACGGCGAGTCGCCGGATCGCTAGAATTCGACAACGTGCATCTTCAGGCCGGAGTGGTTCGAATTCTGAATGGAATATCCTTCAAGACCCCGGACACGGGAATCATTAGCGTTATCGGCCCTAACGGGGCAGGAAAAACTAGCGCGCTCAACGCAATAACCGGCCATTTGCGGTTGACCTCGGGACGCATCCGGTTCGTCGGCGATCGAATTGATTCCCTGCCGCCGTGGCAAGCCCTGAACTGCGGAATCGGACGCAAGCTGCAGGTGCCGTCTGTGTTCAAGTCAATGAGCGTCATGGAGAATATCGCTGTTTCAATGCTGGCGGGTCGAGCGAGCTGGACCGACTATTTTCGAACCCGGGCGTTCGCTTGGCGATCGGAAGAACTGAGCCGCGTATTGAATCGCCGAGGCGTCCCGCTGAAAAATTCCATGGAAAAGCAGGTGGGAACGCTGCCTCAAGGCCACCGCCAGTTTCTAGAATTCGCCATGGCGATCGCCTCGGGACCCTCGCTGCTCCTGCTCGACGAACCCTGCGCCGGCCTTTCGCCGGAGGAAACTGCGCTCATGAGCAGCCTGATCAGGGAGTTTCAAGAAAATAGCGGCGGCCTGGTCATCGTGATCGAGCACGACATGAGCATTGTCGAGGCGACTTCCGACAAGGTTCTCGTATTGCATCAAGGAGAAGTACTTGCCTTCGACTCGTATGAGGCCGTCAGGAACGACCCGAACGTAATGGCCGTATACGCCGGCAGCACGAAATGACATTGCTCTTCGAGATCAAGGAACTTACCGGAGGCTACTTCGACACGAATGTCGTCTTCGATGTATCCGCCAGGATCGATCACGGTACAGTACTTGGAATATTCGGGCGCAACGGCGCTGGAAAATCCACGCTCGCAAAGCTTGCGAACGGCAGCCTGCAGCCGTCCGGAGGGCAGATACTCCTGGACGAGCGCCCGATCGGGCGACTCCCCGCGCACAGGCGCCGCGAACTCGGAATCGGATTCATGCCTCAGGACTCCATGGTTTTCGACAACCTGTCGGTCCGCGAGAACTTGTACATCGGTTCGATCGGCGAATCGCCGGAATTATTCATCGACCGATTTCCGCTGATCGCCCGAAGGCTCGACCAGCTCGCAGGCACGATGTCCGGCGGAGAGCGAAAAATTCTGTCCTTCGTCCGATCCATGATCGAAGATACGAGGCTCGTCATTTTAGACGAGCCGTCCGAGGGAGTGCAATCGGAAAACATCGACCTCATGGCATGCTGCGTGAAGGAACGCGTCGCCAGCGGCGCGGGAATAATGATCATCGAGCAAAACCTGAGATTCCTAGCGAGCATCGCCGACCATTTTCTCGGGCTGGATGCGGGGAGAACAATTTACAGCGAAGCCTCATCAAAATCATCCGAATCCGAAATTCGAGCGATTCTTGCGCTATAGGACGAAATCGCGCCGCGCAAATTCATCCCTGCGCCGCCGCCATGCCCTACTATGTCAAAGGAATTGTCGTGATACAGTGCAAGCGAGGCAATCCCGGACCGAGATATTGAGCTTGCCGCGGATCATCTTCGCGCTAAAATTCCGTTTTGCGCAGCCCGACACCAAACGATCGACGGCTCCTCGCGTTTCACCTTGGCGACCTAGGTCTTTAGGCCAAGCCAGCATTGCTCCTTGCCCCGCAAGGCGCGCGGAGGAATCTTTCCCGCGAGGCGGCCTCTGCCGGGAGACTTCCAGACTCCCGGCTTTGGCGCGGTCTCCAGCTAATTGCGCTGACGCTGCCGGCGGTCCGGAGTCCCTGAATGCGACCGCAGGCGCTACGCATGCATGCAGGCGTCCGCATTTGCGAATTAGGTCGTCTTGCGGGAGCCGTTACGGTATCATTCCGCGGATTGCGGAGCCTCTTTCAAGATCGTCGACCACGCTACGAAAAAGTTATCCTCAGCGACGCGGACAATCGCGCATTGCCGCGATCCTGCCTCTGTTCTCCTAAAATGCAATGTCAGCGAAGCTCTACCTTGACGAAATTCGCATTGGTTTCATTTACGGAAATGATTGATGCCTTGACTGCTGTAGAGGCAATGGAGATCGCGACCTACGACCTGCAGCCAAACAAAATGTAAGGCGGCCAGGGCCTGCGGGCCTGCCGCCCGTCGACAAATGGGCTTGATTTTATCCCTAAAGTCTGGTACAATTCGTCCGAAAAGAGCCGAAAAGGCAAGAATCGAAGCAGTAACATCGAGGCAAACTCTTGAATACTAGCAGGTTAGTCCTGACCGACCGAATGTGGGACGGTGTCAAGGACATGCTTCCCGGCAGGCAGGGATCGCCGGGACGGACGGCGGCTGACAACCGCCTATTTTTGGAAGCGGTGCTCTGGCGGATCCGGACCGGCTCGCCGTGGCGCGACCTCCCGCCGGAATTCGGCAACTGGAACAGCGTTTTCGTTCGCTTCAGCCGCTGGACCGAAAAGGGCGTTTTCGAAAGGATTTTCCAGACGTTGTCCGAGTCGTTCGACATTGAGTGGGCTCAGGCGGACGGCGATGTCTTTCGGGCGCGCGGGAAGGCCGCCGGCAAGAATGGGGAGGCGCAGCCCGGGCGATCATCCGATCCCGAGGAAGCCTGACGACAAGGATCGCGGCTCTCGTCGACGCTCCGGGCAAACTGATCCGTTTCGCGCCGGCTCTGGTGCAGGCGCCCGATCACGAGGGCGCGCCGCTGACCGCTCGATGCTCCGCCGGCCCTTCGAAATTGACATCGGAGCGATTGGAAAACTAGTCTGCGCCCGAGAATAGAGAAAATTGCAAATGGCCGCATGCGAAGACCGGCGCGTCCCGGCAAAAGTCACCCTCGCGAACCGGCGGATGTCGGCGTTCAGGCTTCTGCGCGTCGCGCGCACCAACGTCCTGGAAACCATTCCCGAGCTTGCGACCTGGCAGACGATGGTTTCAGGCAAGATCTTCAAGCGCTGGCACATGGTCATGGATCCCGGCGGGATTCGGCGAATGCTCAAGGAAAACCCCGAAGCCTATCCCAAGTCCGAGGCGGTGAAGAATCTTTTCAAGCCGGTAATCGGCAATAGCCTTTTCGTCGCGGAGGGCAGGCACTGGCAATGGCAGCGGCGAGCCGCCGCCCCCGCATTCGCAGCTAGGAACCTGAAGGCGCTAGCTCCCGTCATGTCGAAATCGGCGTCGCGAATGATCGAACGGCTAAGCGCAGCGGTCGGAAAGGAAGCCGACATCCACATGCTCGCCGTGGCGGCGACTTTCGAAGTTATCAACAGCGTATGCTTTTCCGGAGAGGATTCCATGGAATTCGAGACCGTGCAGGAGGCATTCGAAAAATTCATCGACGATGCCGGGCGGGTATCGCTGCTCGATGTCGCAAGCGTGCCGGCGTGGGTTCCCAGGCCGTCCAGGCTGTATAATTCCTACTTCCATCGACGCGAACTGAAGCGGATTACCGATCCCGCGATCGAAGCAAGGCAAAGAATCGGCCGGCGCTCGCCGCCGGACTTGCTGGACTTGCTCGCGGAAGGCGAAGATCCCGAGACCCGAAGGCGGATGAACAACGACGAGCTTCGCGACAACCTGATTACATTTATCCTCGCCGGGCACGAGACAACCGCCTTGACGCTCGCATGGTCGTTCTATCTTCTGGCCTTCGACGCCGATTGGCAGCAGCGGGTCAGAGATGAAGCGCAGTCGGTTCTCGAAGGCCGCGTCGCGACGGCGGACGACATCGGGAAACTCGTCCTGACGAGGCAAGTCATCGACGAATCCCTGCGCCTCTACCCTCCGTCGGCGATGCTGGCTCGCACGGCGAAGGAACGCGACACGATCGGCGGACGGCAGGTTCTTCCCGGCGATACAATGTTCATTCCGGTCTATGCGCTGCATCGAAACCATTGCCACTGGTCGAACCCCGACCGATTCGATCCGAATAGATTCGCCGATCGCCGCTCAATCGACAAGTTCGCGTTCCTTCCGTTCGGCGGCGGCATGCGCATCTGCATCGGCGCGAGCTTCGCTCTAATGGAAGCCGTCGTGATCCTTTCGTCGATCATCTCCAGGTTCAAGTTCACGCTCGTGCCGGGACGGGAGCCGGAGCCGGTCATGATTCTCACGCTAAGGCCGAAAGGAGGAGTCCGGCTGCTCGTGGACGCCGCCTGAATTCCGCCTTGAATCGGAGCCGAAAAGCGTCGCTTGCCGCGATTCGCGGCCTCCGCGCGCCATTATTCCGATTCAATCCGCAAAGCGATTGTTTTTCGGGAATCCTCTCGGAGGCGCCTTGCCGACGGCGCCGCGCTTGCCCAGCCAGGCGCCGATGCTCGCTTCGGTCCTGGTTCGACCGGCGGGATCGAGCCATTGCAATCCCTTGGCCAAATCGAATGTCGTTACATCGGAAAGGCCGCCCTTGCCGTAATTCTGCAGCCGCACGCCCTTTCCGCGGCTCATCGTGGGGAGTTCGGCGACGGGGAAGACCAGCAGCCTGCGATTCGCGCCGATCACGGCAACGTGATCGCCGGCAACCGGGGCGCATGCGGCCGCATGCTCGCCCGCGCCCAAGTTCAGAACCTGCTTGCCGGCGCGCGTGGAAGCGGCGGCATCCGCTTCCTTGACGATAAATCCGTTTCCCGCGCTGGACGCAATGAGCAGCGACCTTTCCGGATCGTGAATGCTCAATACGAGAATGTCGGCCTCGTTGGGAAGATCGATCATGAGCCTGACGGGCTCGCCCATGCCGCGCCCGCCGGGCAAAGCCGACGCCTGCAGCGTGTAGAAGCGTCCATTGGTGCCAATCGCGATCAATCGATCCGTCGTCGAAGCGTGAAACACGAAGTGCGCCGAGTCCCCGTCCTTGTATTTGATTTCCTGGCCAAGCGGCACGTGCCCTTTCATGGCCCTCATCCAGCCCATCCTTGAACAGACCACGGTAATCGGCTCTCGCTCCGCCGTGGCATGGAACAGGGCTTCGTCTACGTCTTCGGGATCATCGAAATCGGTTCTTCGCTTGCCGCCCGGCGAGCTCTTCCCGAATTTTTTCCTGACGTCCCTGATCTGGGCCGCAACCCGGCTCCACTGCTCGCTCTCGTCGTCCAGCATATCCTCCAGATCGGCCATCTCGACCATGAGCGCGTCCTGCTCCGTCTTCAGTTCCAGTTCCTCGAGCCGGCGAAGATTTCTCAGACGCATGTTCAGGATCGCCTCCGCCTGGATATCCGTCAATACGAATTCCGCCATGAGAGTCGATTTCGGCTCGTCGTCGTAGCGGATGATTTCGATAACGCGGTCCAGATTTAGAAACGCCGCCAGGTACCCTTCCAGAATCTCGAGCCGGCGCTCGATCTTTCCAAGCCGGTGGCGGGTTCGCCGTTCGAGAACCTCGCGCCTGTGACCGAGGAACGCCTGAAGGACTTCCTTCAGGGAGCAAACCTTGGGCGTGCGCCCGTCAATTAGGGCGTTCATATTGAGCGGAAATCGGATTTCCAGATCCGTCTGCCTAAACAGCGACTCCATCAGAACCGCCGGGTCGATGTTTTTCGAGCGCGGCTCGAGAACGATTCGCACGTCCTCGGCGGATTCATCGCGAATGTCGGCAAGAAGCTGCAGCTTCCGGTTCTGGACCAGATCGGCAACGCGCTCTATTAGACGCGATTTTTGAACCTGGTACGGAATCTGCGTAACGACGATTTGCCGCAGCCCGCGCCCCAGGTTTTCCACTTCCCACCGGCATCTGAGCCTGATCGACCCTTTGCCGGTCTTGTAGGCCTGCCTGATTTGGTCCTTGGGCTCGACGATCACTCCGCCGGTCGGAAAATCCGGGCCGGGCACGATTTTGGCGAGCGAATCGTCGTGGGCGTTCGGGTACTTGATCAAGTGGAGGCAGGCGTCGCAAAGTTCGCCGATATTGTGAGGCGGAATGTTGGTCGCCATGCCGACCGCGATACCGCTGGCGCCGTTGGCCAGAAGGTTGGGGAACGAGGCGGGCAGCACGACGGGCTCCTCGAGCGTACCGTCGTAGTTGGGGCGGAAATCCACCGCATCCTCGTCAAGGCCCTCCATGAGAGCTTCGGCCGCTTTCGCCAGCCGCGCTTCGGTGTAGCGGGACGCCGCCGGATTGTCGCCGTCAATGTTGCCGAAATTTCCCTGCCCTTCCACAAGCAGGTAGCGAATGTTGAAATCCTGCGCGAGCCTTGCAAGCGCGTCGTAGATCGCCTGGTCGCCGTGCGGATGGTAGTTTCCCATGACGTCGCCGGAGATCTTCGCGGATTTTCGGAATCCTCCGGACGAGGCGAGCCTCAATTCCCGCATTGCGTAAAGGATCCTGCGGTGAACCGGCTTAAGCCCGTCGCGCGCGTCGGGAAGCGCCCGGTGCATGATCGTCGAAAGAGCGTACTGCAGATACCGCTCGCCAACTGCGCTGCGCAGGGATTCGGTTTCCAGCGTCGGTCCTTCCAAGGGCTTGGTCATGGCCGCAATAGTAAACCTAGGGCGCGAAACATTCCATACTTTATGCTATCCGGGCGCATTCGGCCGATCGCCGACGCGCGCCTGCCAGGAAGAAATATCCGGCAAGTCGAAACTGAAGCTCCGAATCGCCGCTCCCGAATATACCGGCGGCGGCTTCCGAGCCCAAACCCCGAATCGAAAGACGTTGCGCGAGTTCGGCGCATGGAAACTCCGGCCGCCTGGCGAATATGACTGAAAGCGGCAACAGCCGGTGCGTGTAAAAATTACTCCGCAATGTTCGCGCATCGGAATTGTTGTCGCCGCGGCTTAATTTGCTTCCTTTGCATTCGCCAATGGGGCAATGTGTCACTTTGACTTTGTTCCACGCCTGTTCCAAGATTTCCTAGGAATCCTTTTCCGTTAACGGCGATACCGTGAATCCAAGATGCCAATTTGGCAGAAACAGGAAAGGGATAAAGCCGTGCTCAAGCGAGAACAGCGGCCCGCCGATGTTGCAAGCAACGCAGTGCAAGACTGCATAATCGCCATCGGCGAGATCAAGTGCGGCTAGGATACGGAAGGCAAGCCGGTTCCGAACAGGGCCAATGGCGGTCGTATCGGCGGCCGGAAACGAGCGGCGGCGTTGTCGTCGGCAAAGTGCCATGAGATAGCCCGAGCCGCCGCTGCCGCCAATTGTGCAAGAGAGCCGCTGGCAGCTGAGTGGACCGGGCGTGATGGCGAAGCAGAATACTCGATCCAATAAATCGAATACCAAAAACTCCAGAAGAGGCGGAATGACGCGTTCAAGAACATGGCCGCAGTTGTCGGCGACTTGAAGAAGCGGTTTCCTAAGGAAAAATTCATGGCTGCAACCCTTTGGGGCAAGCTATAAACAATTTCATCCTCCCCAAACTGGTAGAAGAGCAATTCCAAGGCGAATCAAAAATGCCGGAAGTTTCAATTTGGCCCGCAAATTCAACAAATGCGGGACGAACAATAGGATAACGGTTTGCGTGGCAATCAAGGTGTATGATTGCATTGTGTTCGCGGCTGACAGTGCTGTGACTTTGACCAGATCTTCGCCAAATGGCGGTTCTACCGCGAGCAACGTCTGGAAGCATGGCTTGAAGGTTTGCAATTTGCACAGGCATCTACCGATTACGGCAATGACCGCCGGGCTTGGAAATTTCGGCTCGATGTCGATCAACAGTTTGGCCAAAGAGCTTCGGGCTCGGCTAACCAATGAACTGAAGAAGGAAAACTATGCGATCAAGGATGCTGTGAATCTTGCAAAGAGTTGTTTCGAACAAGAATTCGCAGCGATCAATCCACTCGCGGCCAACCCATCATCCTTCGAATTCTGGATTGGAGGCTGCGGTTCAGGCGTCAAGCATGGCGAAATTTGGAAAGTAGAAATTGTTGACGGGCAGTCATTGGAGCCAGCCCAAATTGCTAGTCCATCTACAAGCGATCAAGCCTTATGGGGCGGCCAAATACAAGCACTCAATCGACTTTTGCTTGGATAGGACCATCGTCTGAGTTCGATTCTTTAGGAGCTGAAACTGGATGAAAATCAGTTCCAACAATTGTCAACGGAACTCTTGAAAATTCGAATTCCGTTGATGCACGCTTCGATGCCGGTGCAGAACGCAATTGAACTTGCCGACTTTTTGGTGGAAACCACTAATGAAGTACTTCGCGTTTCTGCTAGGGGCCGACATCGTAGCTGGCGATACCGACATCGCTACAGATACCAAGCACGAAGGATTCAAGTGGATTCGCAGGAAGCACTACTACTCGGAGTATCTTAACAGGAGGAAGACAGACCATGCCGCATGACGACGATAACAATGGAACCGCCATTCCCGTGGACCTGATCCGTGAAACGGTCATGCCTCCCTACGAGTATCAGATACCGCAAAACGGGTTCGGTTCCACAGGCACCGACCACACGCTAAGTCTGGGCCGGAAAACCAAAAAACAGGAAGCTGATTTGGCAAAATCAGACTGAAATTATGCTTGGCGCAACGTAATCATGTCGCTGCGCCGGGGGCATGAGACGACTTCCCAAGCAGACACGCGTTCAGATCCTCCTCAGCATGCTTGTAGAAGGCATGTCCATGCGGTTCATGAGCCGCGTCGCATTTGATTCGATCCACTCGGTCGCGAAGCTGCTGTTCGATGCGGGCGAGTTCCGCGCCGATTACCATGACAGGCACGCTTGTGATATAATGGCGAGAAAGGTCCAGTACGACGAGATATGGACCTTCATCTACTGCAAAAACATGAACGTGAAGCGTGCGATGGCCGCGTCTCGCGAGGCTGTCGACGCGTGGACCTTGTCGGCGCTGGATGCCGGCAACAAGGCGATCCCGTCATACGCATTCGGCGGCCATTCGGTCCTGACCGGTATCGAACTCTAGGAGGATCTGCGGGCCTAGTTGGCCATTCGGGCGCAACCGGCCACGGACGGCCGCAAGGCTTATCAGAAGGCCGTGGAAGGAACTTTCGGCGGCGACGCGGACAATGCGCAGCTCGTCAAGCTCTGCGGCGACGGTCCGGGACAAGGAAAAACGCCGCGGCCCTAGCGAGTGCATGGGGATCGGGAACCGAATTGTCGAAAGCCGCCGAAGACAAATGGCATCTCGACAAACTACGTCGAACGCAGCATCCGGACGATGCGCGTAGGAACGCGCCGTTACGCGCGGTTGACCAACCACTTTTCGAAGAAGCTGGAGAATCGCGATTTTGCGCCCTGTTCTTTTTGCGCTACAACTTCGCGCGCATTCACAGGACGCTGTGCGCAACCCCGCGATGGCGGCCGGCGCGGCGAATACGCTGCACGACATGGAATGGATCGTCGACTTGGTCGATGCTCCGCGCCCAAGCGCAAGAAGCCTGGCCCGAAGGTCGGAACGAATTACAAGCCGCCAATGGCAAATGATTGCAACTTCGCCAATTTGCTGCTTAATATCGGGCCTTGGCCCCTGAATGACCGTTTGAAGCCCCGATGCCCGACACCGATTCTCCCGGCAATGGAAAAAGCCTGCTAATTACCGGCTGCTCGTCCGGCATCGGATACGATGCCGCCCACGGCATGAGAAAACGCGGCTGGCGGGTATTTGCGACATGCAGAATGGAAGCCGATTGCGAGCGACTGCGCAAGGAAGGCTTCGAAAGCTACCAGCTGGACTACGACGATGAATCCTCGATCGCGGCGGCGGTCGACGAAACGCTTCGGCGAACGGGCGGCAAGCTCGACGCGCTGTTCAACAACGGCGCCTACGCTTCCCCGGGCGCTGTGGAGGACTTGCCTCGCGACGCGCTCCGCGCGATTTTCGAAACCAATCTGTTCGGCTATCACGACCTGACCAGAAGAGTGATACCTATAATGCGCGCGCAGGGCTTCGGCAGGATCGTCAACAACTCGTCGGTTCTAGGATTCTCGGCGCTGCGCATGAGAGGGGCCTACGTATCGACCAAGCATGCGCTGAACGGGCTAACCGATGCGCTGAGGCTGGAGCTTCAGGGCACCGGCATCAAAGTTGTCATCATTGAACCGGGGCCGATTACATCCAGAATCAGGGAAAACTCCAGGCGGCACTTCGAACGCTGGATCGATTGGGAGAATTCCGCCTGGACGGAAGCCTACCGGCGCGCGCTGCGGCCTCGCCTCTACGATCCGGACTCCTCGCCGGACAAATTCGAGCTTCCCGCTTCCGCCGTTACCGCGAAGCTGGTCAAGGCGCTTGAATCGCCCTCGCCGAAACCGCGCTACTACGTTACCACGCCTACGTACGTCATCGGCTTTATGAAGCGCATATTGCCGACCGGAGCGCAGGACAGAATCCTGTTGAAAATCTAAAGTCCGTTGAGCTTCCCGCCGCTAGCAAGGCCATGAACGAAAAGCTTGAATCATTAGTCGACAACCCGATGTTTTTTGTCGTGATCATCGCCGTTCTCGCGGTGCTTGTCATTCTCATGGTCGGCATCGGCGGATTTGCGAGAGGCGGAGAATTCAATCGGAAGTACGCGAACAAAATCATGCGCTTGAGAATTATCGCCCAAGCGGTGGCCGTCGCGCTAATTCTGGTATTCGTTATCTTTAGCCAAGCAGGGGATTGATTCGCCATGGTGGTTCTCAACAAGATCTACACGAGAGGCGGAGACGGCGGCACGACCGCACTGGGTAACGGCATGCGCGTTCCCAAGTCCAGCATCCGAGTAGAAGCCTATGGAACGGTCGATGAAACCAATGCCGCCGTCGGACTTGCGCGACTCCACGCCCCGCCGACAATCGACGACCTCCTGTCCGCGATTCAGAACGACCTCTTCGATCTGGGAGCCGACCTTTGCAGGCCGATTGGCGAAGGCGAAGACACGGAAGAGCATCCGCCGCTACGCATGGCGGAATCGCAAACGGAGCGGCTTGAGCGCGAAATCGACGCCATGAACGCCAGGCTTCAGCCGCTTAGGAGCTTCGTGCTCCCCGGCGGCTCCGCTCTTGCGGCCAGCTTGCACAATTGCCGAACAGTATCGAGGCGCGCCGAGCGCCTAGTGGCGGCGCTCGCAAATTCCGAAGCGGTCAACAAATCGGCGCTAATTTACCTCAACCGCCTGTCCGACTGGTTTTTCGTGGCCGCGCGGTGCGCCAACGATAACGGAGCGGCCGACGTGCTATGGAAGCCGGGAGCGAACCGATAGCGGTCGCCGAAACGCTCCGACTCTTGCAGTTGGCCCTATTTTTTTGCAAGGGTCTACCTGAACGCCGCTCCGTCCGCGCTGGCGACAAGGAAAGAAATTTATTCTCCGGCGAAATTTCCGGCCCTTGACCGCCGCGGCAAGGTCGCGGTCGATGCGGGCATAGCGGTCGGCGAAGCCGGCCTCGGTGGCGCCGCATTTTGTTCGGGATCCAACTCCTGCTCCTGGAAGCTCTGGCGGACGACAGTCTTCATCTCCTCCAGGCGGCGCAATTCGCGCCAATTCTCCATGGGCGAAGAAAATCCAGTGCCGAGATTGAAGAGGGCGATCTCGCGGACCTTGCCGCCGTGTCGACGCGCCCGGACTTGAAGAGTCGGTCGCTGGAGGCGAGTTCCCTGCCTTTCATGCGCTTTTTCGCGGCATTTAGGATTCGATATTAGAGGAAAAATTCCTAAATAAAGGCGGATTTTGATCTTCCTGTCCCTGTAAACGGGATTTTGCCGAGTAGAGCCGCAACATGGTAGCTCCAGCGCCTTTGAAATCAACACATGGCACGCGCGAATCGCAAAAAATATGCGTCGGGCAGCCAATGGGAATTCGAAGTTCCCCAACTTGGGTCAATGCCAAGGCGCAACCGAGCATCGGCATGTGATCCGCTCACTCCAAGCGTTGATGCAATGCTCGCGATTTCATCGATCGCCACGAATTATTCTTAATCGACTAGTGGTAACGCTTGCAGCATTGTCGTTCCGAGTTCAACGTGGCCTAGGCCAACTCCACCGTACTTCCCGCACCTGCTTAAATCAATCAGGCTACCATCGAATACGGGCGTTCGAAATCTGTGTCCTGCCGCGGCAGGATGCGATTATTCTTTAACTGGCCGCACACGGTCCGGTCACTAACGTCGAACGCGGTCGCGGCATCTTCGACCTTACTCTCCGAAAAATCCCCGCCCAAAAAATCAGTCAGATGACATATCGGACACAGAAACTCGGCAGCAAAGGCGCGCTGGTATTTCTGCCTAGCCGTTCCAGCATCCGTTGAAGCGAGCCAGGAATTGCCATCCCGCACGATAGCGTCGGCATAACCCCCAAGCAGACGAGCCCATTCGAATCGGCGAGCTATAGGATGACGCTTCTGCGGCACAAACCGGATGCGATGATCATCAATGCGGCCGGCAATCGCGACCGGCTGGCTACCAAATTCCTGCTGGTTCTCCAGCATTTGCCGATCGACTCCGAGCAGGTCGGCAAGGATGGAATTTGACACCGCGGTTTCGCCTGCGTTGATCTCTTGTCGCAAGGCGGCGGCATCTGCCTTGGCTTGCTCCCATGGTACAGCAAGCGCATGAAGAGCAGAAAACTCTGGCAACTCGGGTTGCGCCTCAATTCCTGGCGCCTCGAAGAGATCCCGAATCGAACGCGTATCATTGCCGTTCATCCATGTTCGAACTGCAGATAGCTCTGCAAGTACGTCGTCGCCCTTGTCGTCTTCGATAGCAAGCAGTTCCGCGAGGTGGTGTTCGGGGCAGTCTTCCGGATCGAAGCCGAATTGTGCCTCGATCCTTCGTTTTCGTGTTTCAATAGGATCGTTCGAGTCCGTGCGGATCAGAGACCATAGCTGTTCCAAGTCTGAATTGGCGCACCCCTTGGATGTCAGCCTGTCTAGGACGTGCTCAATGAATTCGGAACATGCACGAGTGAAGGACGACATCGGAATTGAATTAGGAGTGCGGAAATTGGTCAGGTATCGGACCGAATGACCGGCATTCGACGGGAATTGCTCGACCCACACGTTCATAACCTTCCGATCAGTCGAAAGCATCACAAGCGGCCACACATAGCCGTAGTTGGCCGCCGTCATCTCATGACTTTGGCGCCAGTCCTGCGGAGGCTTTGCTGTAAAGCAGACAGGCAAAACCTCATATTGAAGGCGCCACCAAGACGAAGCCAACCAAATGGCCAAGGGATAAGCAGAAACAAGAACCTCGTTTCGCTTGACTTCGGACCAAGTGTCGACGTTCTCCGTCAAGCAGAAATCACCAAACATGATCCGGAGATTGCCGGTAGTTTGATCAAGAACAGGATCATTGGCGTGCTCGGCCTGCCAGTCGATATCGAAACTGAGTCTGATCATTGTTCCAAGTTCCAAAATTTGAAGACCGCGTCATGAAACAGGTCGCCTGGCGGCAACGGATAGCCATGATAGCTGCCGACGGCATCGCGCTGGGCCTCCAGAACCGCTCCGTCGTCAGTTATCGCCCAGATGTTTTTGGGCCATCCGTCTACAAACTTCTCGCTAACTGCGCCACGCTTTAATCCCTTGCGAAGCAGTTCCTGAGCATCTTTCCTGCGAAAGATGCCTGCAGCATCACACAATGTCTTTCCGCGGCGCGCGCATGCCGGCGGATGCAGTTTGAAATCGCCAGGCGATTTCTTATGTTCGGGATTGCCAGACTAGACAACCTCATCGGCTAGCCAGTCAAGCTCTGGCTGCAAACGGACCCCGGGTGCAACAATTCGTCTTTTCGAATTGAATTTATTTCACCCGCCCAATTTATTGACCACGCTTATGCCAACAATGGAACGAAAGGCATTATTCACAAATTTAGTTGCCATGAGGCCAGCCGATCTTTTGAAATTCTACTTCGTCCCCAATACTTCGAGGGCCACGCGAATTCTTTGAATCAATGCCCGTCCAATCCATAAGTGGTAATCTAGGTCGAGCGGAATGGCAGGTCTAAATAAGCGGCGCGAGCTAAAATATTAACGATCTACATCCAGAGTACCACAAATTTAGGTTTTTTGCTGCCAGAGATCTGCTGGCTCGCTCCCTTTCAGGGCAAGGGCGCGGCTTTAGTTGCCGTGCGGCCACAAGCGGGCGTGAAAAAAGGCCGGGATCGATGCCATCGGCTGGGACATATTAAGATCGATCACGAAGGTGCCAATAAATAATCACCTACGCTCCCGCCACCGCCGTGCATGCTATGTGGCTGGCGGCAGTCAATCGGCGAATCGCCACAAGCACGGAACGCGATTGCCGGTGCGGTATCATGTCTTTTAAACGGCGGGGTGGTCGCGCCGCGACAATTTGTGTTTTAGTCCTGCGTACCATCGAAATTTAGGAAAGCGATGATCATTGTCAATCGGCAGGCCTTGGAACGCCTTTCGGTCACAATCAGTTGCAACCGATGTGAAAGAGCCTTTTGCTCTCCCTTCCTTGCGGCAATTTTCTCGTAGCAAGAATCATGCGGGCGAGGCGCAATCGATTCATGTTCTGTAGAAGCCACCGCCTTCGCGCGTCGGCGGCTCGGTTGCGAAAGTAAATTGGTTCGTGCGGCAGCCTGGACGATGGCATCAAGCCGCCGAAACATGGTCTGTAAATTCGACGCGACCGGGAAGATCGCATCCGATCATCACCACCCTGCCTCCTCTAGGCCCGTCGACGAGGCGGGCAGCCAAGAATCTCAACTCGCGTCGGCTCTTTGGGAATTACACGGAATTCTTCGATGTTGCTGGTCACGCTATATTGCATTTCAGTTAGCAATAGCGTTCTGGAGAGCATTCCTTCATCCGAAGCGCGAATGCAACGCAAACTCTGGCTTCTGGCTTCAACGAGGTGGCAATTATGATTCGATTTAAGTACATGATGCCCGCGAATCAGTCTGACAGCGCGCGGTTCCCAGCAGGAGATGCCCAATGAAAGTTCTTGTGCCGGTAAAACGAG
Organism: Albidovulum sp. bin36; assembly: GCA_002238565.1. Classification (GTDB taxonomy): domain Bacteria; phylum Pseudomonadota; class Alphaproteobacteria; order Rhodobacterales; family Rhodobacteraceae; genus JAPPFL01. Next base: position 9,790 of record MPMP01000053.1, on the reverse strand, counting down.
TCATCGACTACAACGTCAAGGTACGGGTGCGTCCTGACGGTACCGGCGTTGACTTGGCCAATGTCAAGATGTCGATGAACCCCTTCGACGAAATCGCCATCGAAGAAGCGCTTCGGCTCCGCGAGGCCGGCAAGGCCGAAGAAGTCATTGCGGTGTCTGTCGGCGTGCAGCAGTGCCAAACCATTCTGCGCATTGCGATGGCGATGGGCGCGGATCGCTCGATCCTCATCCAGGCGGCGGACGACCCGCACGACGATATCGAGCCGCTTGCCGTAGCCAAATTGCTCAAGGCGGTCGCCGACGACGAGCAGCCCGGGCTGGTACTAATGGGCAAGCAGGCGATCGACAACGACATGAACGCCACCGGTCAAATGCTGGCGGCTCTCATGAGCAGGCCGCAGGCTACATTCGCTTCGGCCATAGAGGTCGACGGCGAACGTGCGACGGTTACCCGCGAAGTGGACGGCGGGCTTCAGGTCGTACGTATCGAATTGCCGGCGATCGTAACCGTGGATCTTCGAATGAACGAGCCTCGCTACCCGTCTCTTCCGAACATTCAGCGCGCCAAGCGCAAGCGAATGGACGTCAAGACGCCCGGCGACTACGGCGTCGATGCCAGCCCCAGGCTCGACATCCTGAAAACGGTCGAGCCGGAAGCGCGGCAGGCCGGTGTTATCGTCGGCTCCGTCGACGAACTGATTTCGAAACTCAAGGACGAAGCGGAGGTCATTTGATGGCTGTTCTTCTTTTAGCTGAAATCAACGGCGATCAGCTCGCCGCGGATCTCACCGCCAAGACCCTCGCGGCCGCCCGTGAACTCGGCGATGTCACAATTCTTTGCGCAGGAGACGGATGCGAAGGCGCCGCCGCCGAGGCGGCCGGACTCGAAGGCGCCTCCAAGGTCCTGCTCGCCGATTCGCCCGAATTCGGGCACGGCATGGCGGAAGCGATCGCGGATCTGGTCATCAAGCTTTCCGGCGACTACGAGCATATAGTGGGGCCGGCCTCCACTTCGGCGCAGAACATTTTGCCGAGAGCAGCGGCCCTGGCCGACGCCATGGTCATCTCCGACATAACCGCAGTGATCGACGGCGAGACGTTCGAGCGCCCCATCTATGCGGGGAACGCGATTCAGACAGTAAAGTCCGCCGACGCCAAGAAGTTCATCACGATACGCACGGCGTCGTACTCGGCGGCGGGAACCGGCGGCTCCGCCGTCGTTGAGCGTCTTGAGCCCTCGCCCGAGCCGGGCGGCAGCAAATGGGTGGAGGACAAGGTCGCTTCCAGCGATAGGCCCGAGCTGACATCGGCCGGAATCGTCGTATCCGGCGGACGCGGCGTGGGCTCGGCGGATGATTTCGAACTGATTTCGCGGCTGGCGGACAAGCTTGGCGCCGCGATCGGCGCGTCCAGGGCGGCAGTCGATTCCGGCTACGCGCCGAATGATTGGCAGGTCGGCCAAACGGGCAAGGTCGTCGCGCCCGAACTGTATATCGCAGTCGGAATTTCCGGCGCGATCCAGCATTTGGCCGGCATGAAGGACTCGAAGGTCATCGTGGCGATCAACAAGGACGAAGAAGCGCCGATATTCCAGGTCGCGGACTACGGCCTGGTTTCGGACCTGTTCGCAGCGGTGCCGGAGCTGATCGAAAAGCTTTGACCGGCATCGGCGACCGTTTCCTGCAGCCACCGAGGAGCCAGGCATGGAGATAAGGCGCGTAGGCGTTATCGGCGCCGGCGAGATGGGGAACGGAATAGCCCACGTGTTCGCGCTATCGGGCTACGAAGTCCTGCTCCACGACGTTTCGGACGAAGCCGTGCGCAACGCGCTGGCTCTCATCGACGCGAACCTGCGCCGTCAGGTCGAGCGCGGCAAGATCGCGGAGGCTGAAAAAGCCGAGGCTCTCGCGAGGATCACCGTCGCGCCGTCGCTTGCCGAAGTCGCGGCGGTCGATCTGGTAATCGAGGCGGCGGTCGAAAGCGAAACCGTCAAATCGGCCATTTTCGAAGAAATGCTGCCGCATTTGCCCCCCCACGCGATTCTGACGTCGAACACGTCCTCGATTTCCATCACGCGGCTGGCGTCGCGAACCGACAGGCCGGAAAAATTCATGGGATTCCACTTCATGAATCCCGTTCCGGTCATGGAGCTGGTCGAACTCGTCCGCGGCATCGCCACGTCCGAGGATACCTACCAGGCGCTTGTCGGCGTTTCGGAAAAAATCGGCAAGACTCCCGCGTCCTCGGCGGACTTTCCCGGCTTTACGGTCAATCGCATTCTCATGCCGATGATCAATGAGGCCATCTACGCTCTCTACGAGGGCGTCGGCACCGTCGAGTCGATCGACAATTCGATGCGATTGGGAGCCAACCATCCCATGGGACCGTTCCAGCTGGCCGACTTTATCGGACTCGATGCCTGCCTGGCGATCATGAACGCGCTGCACGACGGGCTCGCGGATACCAAGTACAGGCCGTGCCCCCTGCTCGCGAAATACGTCGAGGCCGGATGGCTTGGCCGGCGCACCAACCGAGGGTTCTACGACTACCGCGGCGAGGAGCCGGTTCCCACGCGCTAGCGGACCGATCGCCGGCGACGGAAGGAGGCCGGCGGCCATATCGCTATGATTCTTCGTAGAATCTCCTAGCGATCAGCTCCGCGAGCGCGCTGCATAGCTCTTCGGCGTCGGAGCCTTCCGCCACGACCTCGATGGTGGTGCCCTTGGACGCCACTAGCATCAGCAGCCCCATGATGGAATCGGCTGCGGCGGCGCTGCCGTCCTTCGTAACCTCCGCCTCGGCTTCGAACCGCTCGGCGACTTCGACGAATTTGGCGGCGGCGCGGGCATGGAGGCCCTTTTCGTTGACGATTTTCAAGCTGCGGCGGACGATCATTCTTCCTGGCCGAAATTTCCAATGCAGACCATGTATTTTTGACCGGCCTGCATGGCTAGCGACGATGCGTCGGCAATGCTCTTCCTGCGGTTCCTGATCAGCGAGAAAAGCATCGGGACGTTGGCTCCGGACAGCATAGTGCGATTCTCGGCGCAGCATGCGTTGATGCAGAGATTCGCGGGCGAACTGCCGAACAGATCGGTCACGACGATAACGCCGCTCCCCGAATCGACCTCATCCGCGGCGCTGCAGATTTCCCTGTCCTTGGAATTTCTGTCCTCCTGCCCGTCGAAGGTTATCGCCAGGATGCCGTCCTGCTTGCCGAACACGTCCTCAATGGAATTGAGAAACTCCCTGGCAATGCCCCTGTTCGCAACTATGACTATTCCAATCAAAGCGTCGCCCCGCCTCGCAACTCGGGCAAGCTGCGAATATCTATGAATTCCGGTGATCTCCATAGACACCGAGAGGCTTCCGGGCGCAAGAGCGTACGGGCGGTCGCGTCCCGGATTCGGAACACTTTTTCGCGAGATCCGCCCTCGCCCGCCGTCATGCCGCCCGCCCGCCTTTCAAATGCTGGATCAATTTTGCCGCCAGCGCCTCCGCGTTCGCGCCGCGCACCAGCTCGACGCCCACCGAGAGAAGCCGAACGGTTCGCTTCGGCGGGAGTCTTTCCAGCTCCTCGCTTTCCATATCCACGGCGAGAGCGACTTCGGCCTCGCCGACGAATTCCGACCGCAATATACCCACGCCTCGCGCCTCGATTCTACCGCGAATCGACTCCGGCGGCGACGCGAAGACCGCATCGCCTCGCTTCCCGAGGCGCGTACGGTCGTCTGATACGAGCGTCGCGCCCATCGCCATCATCTCGAGCGCAAGCTGCGACTTTCCCGAACCTGAACGTCCGAGAATCAGCGCGGCGCGGGAGTTCCACGCGACCGCGCTCGCATGCACGACGGTTTCGATGCCGGGGCTTTCCATAAGTCGGGCGCCGATTGCGATCGCTACGGGAGGCGGCTGCGGCGGCTAATAGCTTGAGCTTCCTTCGGCGACGGCTTGCTTGTCTCCCAGCAGTTCTCGCAACTGGGACACGCCCTGCCTCGCCCCGGCTGCCAGAATCCGGGCATCGTTCAGAATCGTGACCAGGTCGAACCCCCAGCCGATGGCCTTGGCGGCGTATTCGATAGAACCGCAATGAAGGCCGGCCCGGATTCCCGCGCCCTTCGCGGCATCCAGAACTCGCTTGATGGCGGCAACGACTTCTTCGTTCTCTGAATCGAACCCCGGCGCGAGGCGGCCGTTCGCGATGCCCAGCGTCAGGTCGGCGGGGCCGATGTATACGGCGTCAAGGCCCGGAGTCGAAACGATCTCGTCGAGATTCTCCATCGCTTCGGCCGTCTCTACCATGGCGAGGCACGCGATCTCGCCGTTGGCGGACGACGCATAGCCCGGCCCGGCCGATATATTGGCGCGCGTGGGACCGAAACTCCGCACGCCAAGCGGCGGATAGCGGCAGTAGCTCACGAACCTTTCCGCCTGCTCCCTGTTGTTGACCATCGGGCAGATCACGCCGTAGGCGCCCGCGTCGAGGGATTTCATGATCATGCCGGGATCGAGCCAGGGCGCGCGAACAAGCGGCACGACGCCGCTGGCGCGCATGGACTGCAGCATTGCCACCGCGTCGGAATAGCCGATCAATCCATGCTGGATATCGACGGTCAAGCTGTCGTAGCCTTGCTCCGCCATAATTTCCGCGGAAAAGCCGCAAGGGATGGAAAGCCATCCGTTTACGGCCGGCCGTCCCTGCTGCCACAATTTTTTAAGGTTGCTGGGTATCATCGTTCCCTCGTTTATATCCGCCGATGCCCGCGTCGGGCCTCCCGCCGACGCAGAGCCGCGAGCCGCAGCCGAATCGCGCTCCGGCCGGGCTCCGGCCATTGCGAGTTTCAACGCGCTGCATTAAACAATCCATGCGACGGCGGCAACGCGTCATTCGAATTTTGGGGGATCGATATGAATGAAACCGTCCGGCTGACCATGGCGCAGGCTCTGGTCAGGTATTTGTGCAACCAGTTTACGACACTCGATTCGCGGCAGGCGCCTCTGTTCGCCGGGGTATTCGGCATTTTCGGCCACGGCAACGTCACCTGCCTGGCGGAGGCGCTCGATGCCGTGCAGGATCAGCTTCCGACCTGGAGAGGCCAGAACGAGCAGTCGATGTGCCTGGCGGCGATCGCCTACGCCAAAGCGAAGAAACGGCGCCAGATCATGGTCGCCACCAGTTCGATCGGGCCGGGCGCGACAAACATGGTCACCGCGGCCGCGGTGGCCCACGCCAACAGATTGCCGGTTCTCATTCTTTCCGGCGACGTCTTCGCGAATCGCCGGCCCGACCCGGTTCTCCAGCAGGTCGAGCATTTCGGATCGCCGGCGACTTCCGTCAACGACGCGTTCCGAGCGGTAACCCGCTACTGGGACAGGATCACGCACCCCGAGCAAATTATTTCTTCTCTTCCGCAGGCCGTGGCGGCGATGCTCGATCCCGGCGATTGCGGCCCGGCCTTTATCGGACTCTGCCAGGACACGCAGGAAATCGCCTACGACTATCCGGCCGCGTTTTTCGAGCCCAAAGTCCACAGAGTGCCCCGGCCTCGACCCGACCTAAAGAGCGTCGCCGACGCGGTCGAGCGGCTTTCAAAATCCAGGCGACCGCTGATTATATCCGGAGGAGGCGTCCGCTACTCGCTGGCCGAGGAGAAAGTCTCCGCCTTTGCGGAAAGGCGAGGCATCCCGCTTACCGAAACCCTAGCCGGCAAGGGATCGGTCGTCCACGAGCACCCCGCGCATGTCGGGCCGATCGGCGTTGTCGGATCGGCTTCGGCCAATGCCATGGCCGAATCCGCCGATGTCGTTCTGGCGATCGGCACCAGGCTTCAGGACTTCACAACCGGGTCGTGGACCGCGTTCTCCCGAGACGCCGAGTTCATTTGCGTCAACGCCGCCCGCTGGGACGCGCACAAGCATTTTTCGCTGCCGGTCGTCGGCGACGCGCTGGAATCCATTGCGGATATCGACGACGCGCTCGGCGGCTGGAAAGCCGATTCCGAATGGACGGAGAAGGGAAGAGCCGAATTCGCCGCCTGGAACGCGCTTCTCGACGACCACCAGAAGCCGACCAATGCGCCCGTTCCGACCTACGCCCAAGTCGTCGGAGCCGTCAACAGGCTGGCGGGCGAGCGTGACGTCATGATTACGGCGGCCGGCGGGCTGCCGGGCGAAACGGCTAAAGGCTGGCGCGTCAAGTCGCCGCATACATTCGACCTGGAATTCGGATACTCCTGCATGGGCTACGAAATTTCCGGAGGATGGGGCGCCGCGATGGCGCTTGAAGACGGCGCGACGCCGATCGTCCTTGTCGGCGACGGCTCCTATCTCATGATGAATTCCGACATCTATTCGTCCGTTCTGACCGGGCACAAGATGATTGTCGTCGTTTGCGACAACGGCGGATTCGCGATCATCAACAGGCTTCAGAACTTCAAGGGGGGCAGGTCTTTCAACAACCTGATTGCCGACTGCCGAGTCGAAAAGCCGTTTTCCGTGGATTTCGCCAGGCACGCTGAGTCGATGGGCGCGCTGGCGCGCCGCGCCGAAAGCGTAGCCGACCTCGAAGCCGCCCTGGAGTGGGCCAGGACCACCGACCGGACGACGGTCATTTCCATTGTCACCGATGCCTTCGCATGGGTTCCCGGCGATGCGGCCTGGGACCTCGGCGTACCGGAAGTGAGCGAACGCGAAGAGGTTCGAGCCGCGCGAGCCGACCACGAAGCGATTCGCGAGAAGCAAAGAATCGGAGTGTGAACGCATGAAGGCGATTCTCGGCATTGCGCCCATAGCCTGGTCGAATGACGACCTGCCCGAACTCGGCGGCGAAACGACGCTTGAAACGTGCCTGAGCGATGCTAGGCGCGCGGGCTTCTCCGGCGTGGAGACAGGTGGTAAATTTCCGAAATCCTCCGCCGAACTGGGGCCGATTCTGGACGCGCACGACCTGCGCCTCTGCGGCGGCTGGTATTCCGGGACCGTACTCGACAAAGATCTCGAGGAGGAGAAGGACCAAGCGGCGGAGCAGCTCGAATTGTTCAGGGATTTGAACGCGCCCTGCCTAGTCTACGGCGAAACCTCGGGGACGATACAAAACGTCCGCGACGCTCCTCTCGACGGCCGCAGGAAGCTGGACGGCGACCAGTTCCGCGAATACGGCCGCAAGCTAACCTCGTTCTGCGAATGGTGCGCCGACGAGGGGATGACGATCGCGTTTCACCATCACATGGCGACAGCCGTGGAAACCGAGGACGACATCGACGCGCTCATGAACAATACGGGCGCGGCCGTAGGGCTGCTACTGGACCCGGGCCATCTGGCCTTCGCTCGCGGCAACATACTGGAAACCGTTCGGAAGCACGCCTCGCGCATTTGCCATGTCCATGCGAAGGACGTGCGGAGCGAGGTCATCGAGTCCCTGGACCGAAGCCGGGAAAGTTTTCTCGACGCCGTGCTCAAGGGAGCATTCACCGTTCCGGGCGACGGGTCGCTGGACTACCGCGCCATTGTTCAGGCGCTGGCCGACAGCGGATACGAGGGGTGGTTCGTCGTCGAAGCTGAACAGGATCCGGAGCTTGCGCCGCCGGCCGAATACGCGGCCATCGGATACAGGGCTCTTTCGCAGGCGGTTGTCGCCGCAGGATACAGCGTGGAGGAATAATCCTATGAATCGCCTCGACAACAAGATAGCCGTCGTAACGGGCGGCACCCAGGGGCTCGGTGCGGCAATCGCGCGAAGATTCGCCGTATCGGGCGCCAAGGGCATCGTTACATGCGGCAGATCGGTCGAAAAGGGCCGCGCGGTCGCCGATGGAATCGAAGCCGAATGCAGCGTTCCCGTCAAGTTTTGCCGAGCCGACCTTGAAAGCGTGGAGGATTGCCGCGCAGTCATCGCCGCCGCGGTCGATGAATTCGGCCGGGTCGACGTTTTGGTGAACGCCGCGGCGATCACCGATCGCGGCAACATTGTCGATACGTCGCCGGAATTGTTCGACAGGATGATGGCGATTAACGTCCGCGGCCCCTACTTCTTGATGCAGGAAGCCGTAAAGGTCATGATCGGCGAAAGCATAGGAGGGTCGATTATCAATATCGGTTCGGTGTCGGCTCTGGCCGGGCAGCCGTTCATTTCGGCGTATTGCCTGTCCAAGGGCGCGCTTGCGACGTTGACTCGCAACACGGCGTTCGCGCTTCTTCGCAACCGCATTCGAGTCAACCAGCTCAACATTGGCTGGATGGCATCGGATGGCGAAGACCATATACAGCGCACGTATCACGGCGCCGTCGACGGCTGGAGCGAGGAAGCGGGCGCACAAATGCCTTTCGGCGAGCTTCTCCAGCCCCGTGATGTCGCTCGCGCTGTCGCGTTCCTGGCATCCGACGATTCAGGCATGATGACCGGCTCCGTAGTGCAGTTCGACCAGTCGGTTTGGGGCGGGTACCCGTTCGAGCCGCCGTCCCCCTCTCATCCCATGAGCCTCTAACGACCTGCCGCCGGATCAATTGAAATCTCGCTTTCGCGGGCGCAATTCCTTTCGAAAGCTGCGTATCATTTCGTTGCGATGAATTGTTACGTGAATATCTCCGAGGATTTCCGATGCGCGACGGCGCGCGGTCGCGTCGGAAAATCGGTCGGTAGTCGGCGCGCATAATGACGCGGAAGCTGCCAGCAGCCGTTTCGATACGCTTTTTTTCTTGCAGGGCGAGTTCCATTCGATGCAGTGTTGGGAACTAGCATCGTATCTTCGGTTGCCGCAGGCAATGAGCCAATAAATCGCGATGACAACGCCTATTCATACGAAGGTTGCCATTTCGGCTATTCCCGCCGGCGCATTCGACACGGAATGCGACTTGCCGCCGCCCGCCGATTTAACCTGCCCACCGGCAATCAACTTGTCGTCGAAGCTAAAGTTATCGCACCTGGCATCGCCGCATCGCAGGACGGCAATAGGCATGCCTAAGCGCCAGCAAGCAATTGGGAATTTCGGTTCAAGCGGCGACGTGGTCTTGAGTAAGGATATCTATATCGCGACTCCCAAAATTAGCGAAGACGAATATTGGAAAGTTCTTTCCCTACATTTCAACAAGGCCTTCGGTTTGGCCAAACCGAACGCAATACACGAGGCTCGAAAAAACTTTATGGGAATTGAAAACTAGCGACTGAAGCATGTCCGACACGTGCGCTCCGGTTCGGCATGCAAGACTTTTTTGGTCGCCGTCGGCGGTCCGCTGCACCCGGATTCGCGGGGATGGGGCGGCGCGGAGACACGAGGAGCATAGGTTATGACGCGCGTCGGCTTCGGAACATTGCTATTGATTTTTTCGTGGCTTGCCATTTCCGCCATTGCGCGCGCTTCCGAAACCGAATTGCGAACTTGGCGAGTAAGAGACGGCTACGACCTAAATGTCCGAGCCGGACCCGGAGCGGACCACGCCGTCGTCGAAACGCTCCCTGCCGGAACCGTCGTCGCAGAGATCGATCGGGAAGGAAATTGGAGCCGGATCAGAACGCCGGGCGGCAGCATCGCATTCGCGCACAACGGATTTCTGGTTCCAGCCGAGCCGGCCGAAGCGGTCCCTGCCAAACCCGATTTAATCGCGAATGGCGATTGGCGCGTCCCCGACGGCTACAACCTAAATGCCCGCGCAGGACCCGGAGCGGAGCACGCCGTCGTCGAAACGCTCCCTGCCGGAACCGTCGTCGCAGAGATCGATCGGGAAGGAAATTGGAGCCGGATCAGAACGCCGGGCGGCAGCATCGCATTCGCGCACAACGGATTTCTGGTTCCAG
>MPMP01000052.1 GCA_002238565.1 Albidovulum sp. bin36 | reverse complement strand
CTCTCCCGTTCGGTCGCGCCAGTTCTCGCGTTCGCAGAGCTCCCGGCTCAGCGACCAGCGCGTCCGGTCTTCCGTGCCGACCGCCCGGCGAAACCAGGAAATCGTCTCGGAACTGAATTTTCGAAGGCCAATTTGCATGGCCACGATATAGGTGATTCGTTTGAACTAATCAAGAGTGGGATGTTGAAAGGCCCCGATCCGCGCCGCCGCCGCCTCGACATCCCGGTCCGCGACGTGCGTATAACGAAGTGTCATCGATTGTTGGCTGTAACCCAGCAGCTTTGACACGACCGGCAGGCGAATCCCCTGGATCACGCATTAGCTTGCATAGCTGCGCCTAAGCTCGTGCGGGCGCGCGCCCATCACCGGCACGAGGTGCACCCTGCCAAGCGACACCTTCCGTCCGCCGACGGTGCAGGTCCAGGTTCTCGTGCCCGAAGGGTGACGCTATGAGCAACCACATTATTTGCAGTGCAGGTTGACCCGATGGATGAAAAAAAGAGGATTGGCTGCAATCCGAACTTCGCTTCCCACTCTCGGGCGATGCGCACCACCGCCAGCGGCAGCGAATGCAAGGCAGGTCTTCTGGCCTCGATCGACTGCAGGATCAGGAGGCGGCTGTCGGGGACGGCCTAGCCGATGTTGGCGAAGCGGATGTCGGGACTCCAAAAGACTACGTGCTCGACGCAAAATCCGAATCCCCTGCGGACCTCTTGTCGCTAGGCTGCGCCATAGGCGTGTCGAGAATCGGGATCACTGGCTTCGGGGCTATTTTTTTCGGCTAGATCGCATGCTTGACCAGCGCCGGATACGCACCGCTATCCGAGCCGGATTAAACAAAATCGCGCTTGCGGTGATATTCGCCAGCCGTAGCGAGAACAAGTCGAAACCGTCGCCAAAATCCGGCGGCCTTGATCGGTATTAGACCGTAAAAATGCCGAGGGCAGGGTCTCCAAGTAATGGTAAAGAAATGGGGCGCCGGGACTGCGAAATGCAAAAATCCTAGCATCAATTCGGAACAATTCTACTGCCCGAACTCTCAAGTCACAAGTTAAAATTGGAGGATTGCTGATGGTTGAATTTAAGGCGTTGGCGGAGAGACAGGGATTCGAACCCTGGAGACGGTTCCCCGCCTACACGCGTTCCAGGCGTGCGCCTTCGACCGCTCGGCCACCTCTCCGCTGCGTGAAGCCTTATAACCGCCGTTATGAAACTATCAAGTTTTTCGCGGAAATAATTTGATTCGTACGGACAGGCCGTTGAAAAAACTTCTGACTCCGAGAAAGACAACTCACTTTCGAATCGAATTGATCGCGTCGCACTAAACATCCGACCTGCGCTGCCCAATCCTAGCTGGGCAAACCGCGGCCTCGGCAATAAAGATGGGAGGAACCCGAAAAATATGAGAGTACAGCGCGCGCAGAAATGGAGCGTATCGGGATATGAACGAAACGCGCGATTCGTAGCCGAACTCGGATCCCCCTTGATTGGAATTTTGAACCCGGTGGAGGGCGAGAGGATTCTTGACGTGGGATGTGGAGACGGATTTCTAACCGAGAAGATCTCGGAAGCCGGCGCCACCGTCGTAGGAGTCGATACGTCCAAAGACCTGCTGGACGCAGCACGTGCGCGGGGGGTCAGCGCGCAGGAAATGGACGGGCAGCGTCTTGAATTTGTCGAAGAATTTGATGCCGTTTTTTCGAATGCCGCGCTGCACTGGATGCCGGATGCAGGCGGCGTCGCGGCCGGTGTCGCTAGAGCGCTGAAAAGCGGCGGCAGATTCGTCGGCGAGTTTGGAGGCCATGGAAATGTAGCGGCGATAGTTTCAGCCATCTACGGCGCCTTGAGAATAAATGGATTGCAGTCCGAATTCGAAAACCCCTGGTTCTTTCCGACAGCGGAGGAGTACGGGAGCCTCCTGGAACAGCATGGCTTTCGAGTGCAGGAAATCGCCCTGCTGCCAAGGCCGACGCCGCTTCCCACCGGAATCGAGGGATGGCTCGAAACCTTCGCCGAGCCCATGCTGAATTCCATAGGACGGGAAAAGAGCGCGTCCGTATTGAATACGGTCATACAGCTGCTGGAGCCTACGCTAAAGGATAGGTCGGGCAATTGGACCGCCGACTACGTGCGGCTCAGATTCGCCGCCCGCAAGCCCTGAAATCCTAAAATCCTAAGCAGCCCCGTCTCCAAGGCGACGCGATTCCTTAGACATCGGATTCCGGCGCGACACTATTTTCTTGAGCGAAATAGAATAGCCTCGACTTCCTCGACGACAGGCATCGAAGGCGCGGTGCCCGGACGGGTCACGGAAATACTCGCGGCTGCGCACGCAAACCTAGCGGCATCGACAGGCGACGAGTTCTGCAGCAACGCATGGGCGAATCCTCCGCAAAAACAGTCTCCGGCCCCTGTCGTTTCGACGACGGGACCCGCGTCGAATGCCGGAACATGCTCGCATACTCCGCCATGATTCAAGAGTGCGCCGTTTTCGCCAAGGGTAACGACGACGGAATTCGCGCCCATTTCGCGAAGCGCCGTCGATACCCGCCTAGCATCGTCAACGGACTTGACGGGCATGCCCGTGATAAATTCCGCCTCGCTTTCATTCGGCACAAGAAAATCGCAGAGCTCAAGCAATGGCCGGTCGACCGCGCTTGCCGGCGCGGGGTTTAAAATCGTTGTCGTCCCCGCCGACTTGGCGATTTCCATGCCTCGCCGCGCGGCTGAAATCGGAGATTCGAACTGAGCGAGAAAAATGTCTGCTTCGCGTATCGAATCCGCGTTTCGCTCGATTTCTTCGACGCCCACATCGGAGGCTGCGCCCGGAACAACGATAATTGCATTATTGCCGGTCGAATCATCGACGAATATGTAGGCCGATCCCGTAAAGCTATTCGGGTCCGAAACTACGAGCGGCTCGATTTTTTCCCGGCGCCACATATCGTGCGCCATCCGCGCGAATGCATCGTCGCCTAGGCGCGATATAAATTTTACTTTCGAGCCTAGTCTCGCGGCGGCGACAGCTTGATTTGACCCCTTGCCTCCTGGTCCCAGGGAAAATTCTTTCCCCAGTATTGTTTCGCCGATGCGCGGCTGCCGTTCGGCGCGATAAGCTGCGTCCGCGACGAATATTCCGAGTATGACAATTCCGCTTCCGTGCATTCCGTTTCCTCGCAGATTGCTACCGTCAAGGCGCAATTACGCCTTTCCTAAATGCGAAGCAGCCGTAAAACCGTCGCTCGCCGGTTTGAATAACGCAATAGGCATTCTTGGAGCGTTCATAGAACTCAAAACGATCGATAGGAATCATAGGCCCTTTCTTTTCGGACATTGCGTCAACCACGGTCTGCACTTCCCTTTGCACCGGGGGAATTTCGTCCGGGCCTTCCGCGAGCATCATCCGACCTGCCGCATCGTCGACAAATGTGTCTACAGGATAAACGGAAAGAACGGCTGCAACGACTTCAGCGGCGGTTGCTCGCGAAATGCGTAGCAGGCGCCTCAGCCTCGTCTGCCGAGCGATGGAGTCGGCGGGAAAATTCATGTCCGCTACGATCAAATCGTCGCCGTGGCCCATGGCGCGAAGCGCGAACAGGATTTCGGCGTTTAAATCAGGGTGGATTCCCTTAAGCATGACAAGCCTCCTTCAATTTCCTGCGCCGCCTTTGCAGCCTCCGAATGCCTAAATGATCGCTTGCAACCATTCAATAGACAGTGACGCGCAGTGCCCATTTCCAATATTGGACGTAACTCAAAAGTGCGAATCGCCCAATGTGCGCAATACGGCGAGAATTGGCGGAAGCACTGAAAGTATCGCCGAACGAATCTTCAATAAATCAATTGAGGCCAAAATTTCCAGGGACGTCGATTCAACAATGCGGAAGCGCGAATACGCCCGAAGCGAATTCTGACGAAACTGGTGAAGTCCTGCGGTTAGTTCGAATTCCGAGATGCCTGGAATTCGTCTATGGCTTCCTGCAATTCGTAAAACGCTTCACAGCCTCCGCGACAGATCTCGTCGAGCTTCTCAAGCTGCAAAATCGCGGAATCCAAGTCGCCGACAAGTAGATATGCTTCGCCTAGATATTCCAAAGCCTCTTCGTGCGCGGGATCGATTCCGAGCGCAATTTCATAGTTCGCAAAGGCACTTTCCAGGTCGCCTGCTTGTCGCTGGCTGTATGCAAGCATGTTGTATGCATCCGCATCCTTGGGGTCGGCATCTATCGCCTCCGCGAAATGCCGGATGGCGGATTCCCAATTTTCTGAATCCGCAGCCGCCATCCCCAATTCGTACGATTGGGGCTTCTCTTCGACCGGAGCGCTGCTCCCGGCCGCATCGGCTGCAGCTGGAATGGAAAATGCCAGGATCGCTATTGCGGCGCGTAGCGAAATTCTTTTCATTTTATCGGTTCCTTGTTCCAATCAAAGCGAAAAATCGATGACTTCGAGAATAGAAATGCTATTGGACATGCGTCAAGGCGCCGAGCGAGATTATTTGCGGTATCTCTCGGCTTGGGATTGGCCAAGTCGAGGCTGCCTCCCGAATTGAATTCTTGGGCTTGCAGGTAGGCATTTGCTTCCGATTCTCTGTAACTTATTAGGGAAAATCCTATTCAGCTTGTCAAAATTAACCGGGATTACATTGCTTGCAAGCTTACAATCGCGAGCCATCGCTGTAGATCAAACTTAAGCGGGAAGTGGCCGCCGCCGTACTCGGCGCAGCTATGGATATTGCGAGCCCATCACCGCGATACCCCGCAGTGGCGCGTCGCGAAGGTCTTTGACTGCCGTTTCCGGCGTTTCATGCGTTCGCAGCATCACTGGAAGAACGGGTGCAAGTCGCGGTCGAGGTCTGATTCTGGACCGCCCGCCGCCGCCATGCAGGTCCGAAGCGAACTGAGATCTAGCGGATGCAAATCTAATCGCCGCCGCGCCAGTACTTGGCGGCGCCGTCTCCGCGCTTGCCGAAAATTCGAAGGATAAAATTCCGTTTCTTTCGCCGACAGTGCCGGCAAACGCCTAACTGCATCCGGAACGCGAAGCTTCGGTTCTCAGCCGCTCTTTGCCGCTGCAAATTTACTTGCTCGATTGGCTGGACTCCATAGATCGCGCGTCGTTACGCCATGGGTTAGGTAAACCGCTGAATCTGAAGGCTGCATCCGTTCGATTGCGCGACTGTTGACAATAGCCCGGAACGATTGGCTTTGAATTTTTTGCGATCGCCAATCGAAATCCTTTCGGATTTAACTTCGATGGAATGGGACTTGGCTATAGGAGACAAATCGGACTAGAGGCAAAACTTGCAATCTAGGTTGCGGCCGTCGGTACGAACCGCCCGACTGGCGTTCGCGATTGGCGCGGGTAGCGGCCATGGCAGGATTCAGGGGCTTGCAGGCTGGCGAATTCTAAGAATTCTCGTTATGCATTGGTCGCGGCCCCTTAGCTCAACTGGACAGAGCAGCTGACTTCGAATCAGCAGGTTCGGGGTTCGAGTCCTCGAGGGGTCGCCATTTAGCAGCAGCAAGCCAGTAAATTAGCGAAATTGCTTGAATAAAGAAGGCGGTGGGTGCGGCCGTTCGCCATTCCGGTTGCTCGGAACTCCATGCTTCCCCCTGCCATTGGCGATAAATTTAGTCACACCGCAATAGCTTGAATACCTCGCTTTCCGCCCCCAGCCACATGGTGCGCTCGGTCGAGGCAGACGAATCGGCCGGCCTGGCGTAGCCGATCCAGGCGACCTCGTTCCCCGGGGGCCGGTCGTGCTTGCGGTGCATGTGGCCGCTCATCGCGGCGACTAGGCCCATGGCGCGGTCGAGATTGTCCGGCCCGGGGAGTCGCGGCTCCGTCGCGAAGTCGGAGAGGGCCGCGAATTCGACTTCCGTGAAGAAGCATCTCGCGTCCGCACACCGTCAGGGCGGCCAGCCTCCATGCGATCACGGCGTTAATGGCGGCGGAGCGTTGGATCCGCTCGGTGGCGGCTAGCGCGCTCAAGGTTTATCGGCACGAGTTAAAATCGAATGGCATGTCGCGCGACGAGGTTTCGCTTCCGGAATTGCAGTAAAATGCATGATCGAAGTGATGCCATGCAACAAGTGGCGGCGTAAGTTTCGAGAGGGATCGAAATCGTTCCGGAATTTCGACAAGGCCGCCTGAATGCATTCTTCAAGACGCGGGATGCGCCCGGAACGGATGAATTCGGATTTCGCCCGTAACGCCGACCGGACAAAGCCGGCTACATGGCCATTGCTCGATTCACATGTAGCACTTGACAAGAACGGTCATGTCGGCGGCCTTTCGGCTAATGTCGCTGTAGGCGAGTTCAATGACGTCGTTTTCGATATCGGCCCTTCCGCCCGCGGCTCTGATCGCCGAAGTTAGAGACTTGCTTCCGGCAAACAAGAATTCGCCGTCCGGAAGCTGCCGCCCGCCGACATTGCTAGGAAGCAGCATGCCTACGACCGCGCCCGATGAATTCAAGATCGGTCCGCCGGGGTCGCCGTCCAGCGCATTTACGGAGATACTGCCTGTTTGGCCGGTTCCCGGCAGTTCGCCGGCATACCTAATTACGCCTTTCGTCAATGTAGGCGCGCCGAGCCTCCCGCCAAATGAATATCCGGAAACGGAAACCGAATCGCCGAAGCCCGGATCATCGGGCGAAAACTTCGCGTACTCGATCGGCGACAATTCACGCCGCGGCGAAAGAATTGCGATGCTGTCCGTTCCGGATTTGCTAAGCGACATTTCATGGCCGGACTCGACTAGAATTCGGCGGCAATTCGCGACCGCATCGCGAACGGTCATGACATGCCCGCGGGAGTCGAAGTAAAATCCCGAAGCCGCCGCATCGGGTCTTCGAGTTTCAAGGCCCGCTAGAAGATCGACCGAATCGCTGACGAAACCTTCTTCAACCAGGTCGTCGAGAGTTCCGGCGGCGGAAATCTGGAAACTCTCCTTAAGGACGGGAATAGACTTGTCCATGAATTCGCTTGCGGCGGCGGGCCAGGTCGCGAGAAACCCCTTGATAGACCCGTTGTTCCGCGTCGCGTAGGCATACGCGCCGGTCTGTTCATTCTGGCCTGATATCTCGAAGGCTCTGCTGCTTTTTTCCCCGTCGAGTTCGTCGGGTACGGCTTCGAACATCGTCACGACCTCGTAAAGATGTTCCAAGTGTCTTGTACCGCCCTTGAAGCTAATTAGCAGAAGCCTGACGCCCCTGTCGTCGGATGGTTCGAATATAGCGAATGGAGGACTGTACCTCGCGAATTCAACAAGCGCGCCCGGAATTGTCATCCGTATTCCGGCATTTGAATCGGAAAAGCTGTAATATCCAAATTTGCTAAACTCGGTACGATAGTCGTCAAAAAGGCGGTTCATTTGATACCCGGTAAGGTATCCGGTCTCAGGTTCGCCGAGATTCCTCTGATATGCGCTTATCGCCTGCCTCGTGCCAGGCCCGAACCGGCCATCGATTCCAGACGCATAGAACCCCAGCAAGCGCAATGAACGCTGTATTTCGAGAAGTTCCTC
This sequence comes from Albidovulum sp. bin36, assembly GCA_002238565.1. Lineage (GTDB taxonomy): Bacteria > Pseudomonadota > Alphaproteobacteria > Rhodobacterales > Rhodobacteraceae > JAPPFL01. The sequence continues at coordinate 27,433 of MPMP01000052.1, read as the reverse complement.
GAAAGGCAGGGACAACTCTCGCTCTCTGGCTTCCGCCAGTGATTCCGTCCTAGGAACTTCCCTGTCCATGATACCTGTGTCCATGACACCTGTGTCGACTTCAACTGTAATCTCGTCTATCGGCGCCGGTTGAACGTCTCGTTCCGGACGGCTCCTTAAGAGCTCGACGGCGCTTGGGGGCCAAATGACCTCGGCAAAATCAGACGATGATGCAAGGCGACTTTCATTCGGAATTTGCCCCGTTTCCGCTAGCTGCCGAATCAGCTGCTGGGCCTGTTCGACTTCCAGAGGCCCAATGGCGACCGAGAATCGACCGCTTTGGTCGCGAAGAGCATGGATGCCGTCGACCTGCAGCGCCCAAAGTCGGGCATAGCCCGTTGCCGAGCGCGAATCATCGGCCTGCCTGATCACGACCCAGGAATTCATTTCCTGGGATTGCGAAACTCCCGCCGACGCCAGTAGACATCCGAAACAAAAAATAGCGACTTTCCTAAAATTCATTCCCGCCTCGGTAGATTAATAGACCCGTTGGTTAAGTCGATGCCTATGGCGCAATTTTCCCAAGTTTGTCAATTGCAAGAGAATCTTTCTCCTAACCCAAACGCATTAACATCAATAGCCTGGCCGGATGACGAACCGGAGGCTTCAATCTCCTTTTGCGGAGAAGCCTTGGCATTGAACGGCTTTCAAGCCGCGTTCGAGCCTGCTTGGAGCGGTCGTGCCGTCCCGGCATTGATTCGATATTGGCATTGCGCGAACAATTTGGATAAACCCAGCGAATCCAGCGAGCTTGGAACCTTTGAGCGTAGCGGAATTCCGAAATTTAGCGTCTAGCCGGGTTCGAGGGAAAATTCAGGCCGATCGGAAATCGATGCGCGGCGGACCGCGAAAACAGCGAACGGAGAATGAGTTTGGAGTCCCAGGCACCTTCGAAGCCGAGTTGCTTCCAGGACGTTATTCTTCGCCTGCAAAACTACTGGGCGGGCAGAGGATGTACAATCCTGCAATCTTATGATCTGGAGCTCGGGGCCGGAACATTTCATCCGGCTACGAGTCTTCGCTCGCTTGGTCCCAAGGCTTGGTCCGCGGCCTATGTTCAGGCAACCCGCCGGCCTTCGGATGGACGCTACGGCGAGAATCCCAACCGGCTTCAGCACTATTATCAATTCCAGGTGCTGATAAAGCCGTCGCCGCCCGATTTCCAGGAATGCTATCTCGGCTCGTTGGCCGCTATAGGGATCGACCTTGCCCTGCACGACATCCGTTTCGTGGAAGACGACTGGGAGAGTCCCACGCTTGGCGCATGGGGGCTGGGCTGGGAGGTCTGGTGCGACGGAATGGAAATTTCGCAGTTCACCTACTTTCAGCAGGTCGGCGGCTACAATTGCCGGCCCGTGGCCGGCGAGATCGCCTACGGGTTGGAACGCCTCGCGATGTACGTGCTTGGCATCGAGCACGTAATGGAAATGCCCTACAATGATCCCGGCTGCGCGATCCCGTTGTCTTACGGCGACGTTTTTCGCCATTCGGAAGCCGAATTTTCGCGTTGGAATTTCGACGCGTGCGATGCGGCGATGGCCTTGCGCCATTTTGAAGATGCCGAAATCGAGTGCCGCCGAATTCTCGACGAGCCTGAAATCGACCCTAAGACCGGCCAGCGAATCGTGATGGTTCACCCCGCCTACGACCAATGCGTCAAGGCGTCCCATCTGTTCAACCTTTTGGACGCGCGGGGGGTCATCTCGGTCAGCGAGCGGCAAGCGATGATCGGGCGCGTACGAGCGATGGCCAAGACATGCGCCGATGCGTTCTTGCTGACCGAACCGGGAGGATGGCGGGAGTGACCGGGGGTTCGCTTCAAAAGGTTTCGCCGACGAATGGCTCGGCTCCGCCGTTTGCCGTGAATGGAGCGGGATCCAAGCGCGAGCGATCTCGGCTAGCCGGAAGAATTGCGACTGCGTTGCTGCTCGGAGTATCAGCGGCGACGGGTCTGTTTCTTTGGTACGTCGTGAACTATGGCCATTATGAAACGGCGGGCATTTCGGAAGCGACGGGGCTGGAAGAATTCGGAATTCGGGAATTCACGGCGATCAAGGGCAAGGCTAGCCCGCTGAAATTCAAGGCGTGCTTTTCCGCCTCGGCGAGTAGCGAGGCGATTTCTTCGCATTACAGCGTTTACGAGTATCCCGTTCCGCTGGTCGCGCCGGGGTGGTTCGATTGCTTCGATGCCGCAAAAATAGGCAAGGCCTTGGAAAGCGGCGAGGCGCAGGCGTATTTGGTGCAGGACAACGTCCGCGACGGCATCGACCGCGTTGCGGCAGTTTTTCCGGACGGTCGCGCCTTCGCGTGGCACCAGGTCAACAACAAGTTCCGTCGCTAGAAGATACCATGGCCGAATTGCTATTAGAATTGCTATCCGAGGAAATCCCGGCTCGAATGCAGAGGCGGGCCGCTAAAGATCTAGAGAAGAGCATGGTCGGGGAGCTGGCGAAATCCGGTATACTTTGCCCTCATTCGGTTTCCTTCTCAACGCCGCGCAGGCTTTGCTTCGCTGCCGAGGGGCTCCCGGAGACGTGTCCGGACAATGTCACGACGCGGAGGGGGCCCGGCGCGGATGCCCCTCCAAAGGCCGTCGACGGATTCCTGCGCTCCACCGGGCTTGAACGCGAAGATCTTGAAGTGCGCGAAGACAAGGGCAGGGAGTATTTTTACGCGACCATCCATACGCCCGGGCGTAGCATCGACGAAGCGGCGGCGGACGCTGTTCGCGAGGCCATACTGAAATTTCCATGGCCGAAATCCATGTTTTGGGGGGAAGGCGAACTGCGGTGGGTTCGTCCGCTCCATTCAATTCTATGCATACTTTCCGGCGATGCCGGGCATCGAGCAGTTGACTTGGAAGTCGGCGGTCTTCGCGCGGGCAGCCAGAGCTCGGGGCACCGCTTCCTAGCCGGGAGCACATTCACCGCGACTTCATTCGATGACTATGAAAGAAAGCTGAGGAAGGCGTTCGTCGTTCTGGATTCTTCGGAACGCGCCGAGCAGATCAAACGAGATGCCGACATTCTTGCGTTCGCGCAGGGACTCGAGGTCGTGGAAGATTCGGATTTGATCGAGGAATTGTCGGGTCTCGTCGAATGGCCGGTCGTTTTAATGGGCGACATCGAGCCGGAATTCCTGGAAATGCCGCCGGAGGTCTTGCTGACCTCCATGAGGTACCATCAGAAGTTTCTCTCGATTCGAAAACCCGCCGATGGAAAAATCGTGAAATTCGCGACTGTCGCCAACATTGCCGCTTCGGACGACGGCAAGACGATTCTTGCCGGCAATCAGAAGGTTTTAAAGGCAAGGCTGTCGGACGCCATGTTCTTCTGGAGAAACGACCTTAGAACCGTACGGGAAATCGGCCTAGAAGGAATGGGCGAAAAACTTGGGTCGGTAAATTTTCATGGCCGGCTCGGAAGCATGGCGGAAAGGACGCGCAGAATCGAGGTTCTCGCCCGGGATTTCGCCGCCGCCTGCGGCTGCGATGCGGAAACGGCGGCGAAGGCGGCGCGCATTGCCAAGTCCGATCTCGCTTCGGAAATGGTTGGGGAATTCCCCGAGCTGCAGGGCGCGATGGGCCGGCGCTATGCGCAGGCTCTTTCCTTGGAAAGCGACGTATCGGCGGCATGCGAGCAGCACCATTGGCCTCAGGGACCGTCGGATCAGGTGCCTTCGGCGCCGGTATCCGTCGCGGTCGGCATCGCCGACCGAATCGATCAGCTTGTTGGATTTTTCGGCATTGGAGAAGCGCCTACGGGATCGCGCGATCCGTTCGCCCTGCGCCGCGCCGCCCTCGGAATTATCAGGCTTGTTCTGGAAAACGGCATTCGTCTCCCTCTTGCCGACGCTTTCAGGCGCGCCCTCGACGCGTACCGGGCGCAGGGATTGCTGGCAGTGGATTCCAGCACGGCGCCCTCGGGCGAGATTATCTCTTCAGTCATGGACTTCGTCCACGACAGGCTCAAGGTGTTACTGCGCGATCAAGACATTCGCTACGATGTCATTAATGCCTGCGTCGGCGCGCAGCGCGCGGACGAATTGCAGCTGCTTCTGGAGCGGGTCAGGTCGCTCGACGCATTTCTAAAGTCTGGAGACGGTTCCGACCTGCTCGCAGGGTTCAGGCGCGCCAATAATATACTTGAAAAATCCAACGATATCGATCCGGATGGAATCGTTGATACCGATCCCGGAATTTTCGAGAGCGACGAAGAACATGAACTGCTGAAAGCGCTCGACAATGCCGAGAACGGCCTGCGCCAGGCCGCGAAGCGGGAGGATTCCGAAGCCACCGTTTTGATCCTGGCTTCGCTCCGGAAGCCGATAGACGCCTTTTTCGACAATGTGCTCGTCAATAGCGAGCGAGCCGATATTCGGCTGAACCGGCTATCATTGCTCCAACGCGTCCGGGCGACGTGCGGATTGGTTGCCGATTTGTCGCAGATCAAGAGCTGAAGCGGCCGGGAGGGTATCCAGCCGATGCTCGAAGCAATATCTGCCGATCAATTGATTCCGCGACTTCGGCGTGCAGCGGAAATCGACATGCCGTGAAAGACTACTGCGACATCGCTAAGCTTCGCGTCGGCGCGAGAGTGCCGAAGACCAGGTTCGGGGAGCGCGCGGCTCGACTATCCGACTTGCTCCGGTTCGGCTTGCCCGTTCCGAATACGGTCGCGATCTCCATTAATACTGTTCGCGGCATCGCTTCGGGCCGGATATACGATGCGGAAAGATTTATTGGGCCGTTTCGCGACGGCGATCTGCTGGCAGTAAAGGCGAGCCCCGGGCAAACGAGCTGGGGAGGCGCCGAATCCATTCTGAACGTCGGCATGAACGAGTCGAAGCGAGAATCTTTGAGCCGGGCGATTGGCCCGGAGGCCGCTGCCAGCGCTTATTTCAAGTTCGTCTACGCCTATGCGGTAAACGTCGCCAGGCTGGACGCGGAATCTTTCGATGCGATATCGGCAAGAGATCTTGATTCGGAATCGAAGCTCGGCGCCGCGCTTCGGCAGTACGAAGACGACATCGACGAGCCGTTTCCCCAATCGCCTTCGACGCAGCTTCTGGAAGTTTTAAGGTGCATGGCCAGGGCGTGGGAGGGATCGACCGCGAGAATTCTTCGGCAGGCTCGCGGCGCTCCCGAGGATGCCGGTCTCGGTTTGATCGTACAGCTCATGGTTTCCGGCCACGGTCCGGGTTTGAACGGAACCGGATATGCGGCCGGCACCTGCTATCAGTCGGGCGGGCGAGCAATCGCCGGCAGGTTTTTCAAATCCGATTCCGATAGCGGATCGGCGTCGATTTTCCGAAGAGACCCCGCATTCGGCGACAGCGAGTCCGGAATGCAGTTGCGCGAACTGGATGACAGCAGCATCGCGTCCATCGAATCGAATTTGAGGGTTCTCAGAGAAGGCGACGCGGACTCGTATGAAATCGCATTCGCCTTTCGCGATGGCGAATTAAGCGTTCTGGATGCGCGTCCGGCGCCGAGAACCGCCCGGGCCGCGGTCCGAATCGCCGTCGATTTGGTGGAAGACGGAATTCTGCCAGTGGACGATGCGCTGGTCAGGGTCGAGCCCGGCGCGCTCGTGAGTTTCCTGCACGCTCAGGTCAAGCCTACGGAAGGGCAAAAAGTTCTGGCGCGGGGAACCGCGGCGAGCCCCGGCGCCGCTTCCGGCGGCATTGCGTTTTCCGCGTCCGATGCATTGATTATGGCCGCGCAGGGCCGCCCCTGCATACTGGTTCGGGCTGAAACCGGACCGGAGGATATTCGGGGGATTTATACGGCAAGCGGCGTATTGACCGGTCGAGGCGGCATCACCAGCCATGCCGCGGTGATTGCGCGCGGACTCGGCGTGCCCTGCGTCGCCGGAGCCGCCGACATTAAATTCGATGCGAAAGCGAAAAAGATCACATGCCGAGGGGGCGAGTCCTTCGGCGAGGGCGATTTGATTACGGTGAACGGAACGAACGGCGAAGTTCTGGACGGCGCGGCGGTACTGGTGGAGCCGAGAAAGGACGACGCGTTCGCAAAATTCATGGAATGGGCGGATTCTGAAAAAGACATCGGAGTCCGCGCCAACGCGGACACTCCGGACGAAGCGCGCGCGGCGCTGGGATTCGGCGCCGAGGGAATCGGCCTCTGCCGGACCGAGCACATGTTTTTCGAGCAGGATCGCCTTACCGTCGTCAGGGAGATGATTTTCGCCGGCTGCTCTGCCGAGCGCCGAGCGGTCCTAGACAAATTGCTGCCGATGCAAAGAAGCGATTTCGAAGTCCTGTTCGAAATCATGCAGGGGCTTCCGGTCTGCATTCGCCTCTTCGATCCTCCGCTCCATGAGTTCCTGCCGAGCGGGCGAGAAGAAATCCGCGAACTGGCGGACGCTCTCGCGCTGCCCGTCAGCAGAGTCGTCGCGCGGGTCGACGAGCTGCGCGAATTCAATCCGATGCTGGGCATGCGCGGCGTAAGGCTCGGCATCACGATGCCGGAAATCTACGAAATGCAGGCGCGCGCGATTTTCGAGGCCGCCGTGAATACGCGCCGCGTCGCGAAGGCGGTTATTCCCGAGATAATGATTCCGCTGGTTTCCGCGAATCGCGAGGTCGAACTCATTAAGCAGATGATCGAGTCCGTTGCGGCCGACGTGGAAAGCTCGAACGGCATCGATATCTCCTACCGCCTCGGTGTCATGGTCGAAACGCCGAGAGCGGCGCTGCGCGCGGCGGACCTTGCCGAGAGCTCCTCGTTCCTGAGCTTCGGCACGAACGATCTTACGCAGATGGCCTACGGGCTGAGCCGCGACGACGCGGGAAGATTCATGGACGCCTACGTGTCGCAGGGAGTATACCGAATCGATCCGTTTCAGACTCTGGATATGGACGGAGTGGGCGAATTGCTGCTGCTGGCCGCCGAGCGCGGCAAGGCGACGCGCCCGGACATTGTTCTCTCGATCTGCGGCGAGCACGGAGGCGACCCGGATACGATCGAATTTTGCAGGAATGCCGGATTCTCCTACGTATCCTGCTCGCCCTTCCGGGTTCCGATTGCCAAGCTCGCGGCCGCGCAGTGCGCCATTCGCAATCGCAAGCAAGATTTGCCGGCAAGCTCTGGAGCATGACGCTCCCGGATGCTTCCGCTTGGCCGGCTTCGCATCGCCATTCGCTCGAATTCGAAAGTGCCGCGATGCGAATATTCGCGATTCGGCCCAGCTTGCGGAAGCCCTCGCGCGCCGCCGAGACTAAAGCACGGGCGTTGAGGCTTGAGCAAATGGCAAAAGGCGGGAAGAACGCGCCGGGCCGGGGATCCCGGCATTGAGCGCATGATATTTCCGGCATCGGCGGAGATGGGCAGCCGCCGTGTTCGCGGGCATGGACCAAACCTTCATTCTTGACCAGTTCCACGTTCTGGAGAAGCTGAGCGACGCGCTCAAGGAGATGCTTTCGGACGAGGCGAAGCGAAAGGCGGCGTACGCGAGGCTGAAGAAGCCGGTCAAGGCCGGCAAGTCGTCGCAGGCGATTGGCGAGCTCGCGCCCGAAGCGGGCAGGCGCGAAAAAGTCGCGGAGTTTATCGGCTATTGCCGGTCCAGCCTGCACCGAATGCGCTACGACGAGTATCGCCGCCGAGGCCCTCCAGGATCGGCTCGGTCATCATTGAGGGAGGCTGCAAGCATGTCGTCGTCGAACGCCTCGAGACGAGCGGCAGCCGCTGGTCGGTCGCGGGCGCGGACGGCGCGATGGCGATTCGATGCTGCAAGCTGAACGAGCGAATCCCGGACTTTTTCCAGTGGCGGACGGCTTGAACAAGGAACTTTAGCCGCGCCATTCATGTATTGTTGTAATTAACACACAAGAGTGTTAATGGTCTGCTAGATTAAGGCTACGCAAAGTACTTCCAGGGAATGCTGCATGACTGGACGACGAGCGGATATTGAATTTGGTCTGACTTCGGCAAATTAACCAATGTTGTCAAGATCGTCATTTTATATGCTTGCCTCCGTGGCGTTCGTGGGAGGGTGCGGCTTGAAGCAATTGGAATTGTTTCAGTCTGACTTCAATCGACCCGAAAGCGCCGCTGCAGCCACCAAAACTGACAATGCAGACCAATCAATTCCGGGCGCGTCAAATTTGCAGGCTTTTTCAAGACCCGCTGATAATTTTGGACCCAGCGAGACCAGCATTCGATTATTCCTGGAGTCCGCGAGGGCCGCAGGTGCGCCATCGACCATGGATATCGATGGCAACGATCGCCATCGAATTACAGCGCGGAGTGGAATTTCAATCGCATCCAGCCCGCAACCGCCGGTTGTTGCTGCGAGCGCGCGCCAGGAGCGACCAAGATCAAGCTCTAAAAATCTATTGCCGTCGGCCAATTCGAAAACCGCGGCCGCCCCGCGCCCGGAGGGAGGAGGAGGTTTAAGCGAGGCGAATGCAACGAAATTGAGCTTGTCCGGTAGTTCAATGTCGGCGACGAACGAATCCGAATTTAATCCGGATGGGCCTTTTGCGATCAGTCATGGCGGGAAAATTTCGAAACCGAGCGAGAAGAAAACCGTCGCAAGGACGGTTTACTCCGTAATGCCGAAATTTGGCGTCGCGCTGTCGAGGAGTTTTTCCGGTCATAGCAACCCGCCAGAAGGCGCGTCTTCGGTCTCGGAAGGACTGCTGCCGCCGGACTGGGGCGTGAATTCGAGCCAAGCTCTGAATACTTCGATTGTTTCGATCGAACCCGCACTGCGGCCAGGCGATTCCGCGGACGATTCTGCGAGTGCGAATTCTCAAAATGCGAATAGCGCGCCTATTGCTCCGACCATTGACGACTCGCGACCCGCGGTCCAGCAAGCCAAGAACCCCGTTTTTCTCAGCCCAGGATTTTTCAGGCGCCTATTCAGGTTGGATGAGCCGCAAGTTCAAACTGTAGTTCCGAAACCTGCGGTCGTCGAAACTGCTTCGTACACTCTGTCGATAGAACCTCCTCAGCCGCCGCCCAATCTACTCGAGCAGATGGAATGCCTTGTGGACGCTCTTTACTTCGAAGCTCGGGGCGAAGGCAGGAATGGCCAGCTCGCCGTGGCGGAAGTGATTATGAATCGGGTGGAGAGTCAGAGGTATCCGAATTCGATTTGCTCTGTCGTCAGGCAGGGAAACGGCTCAAAGAACAGTTGTCAGTTTAGCTTCTATTGCGACGGGGTGTCGGAAAGGATTTATGAGCAAGAAGCCTTTCAACGCGCCTGGCGCATAGCCTCGGAGTTCATGGCAAGCAGAAAAAACAATTCGCCGTTGACGAATGGCGCAACTCATTTCCATACCGTCGATGTAAGGCCCAAATGGGCGTCGAAATTCAAGAAGACCGCAAGTATAGGGCGGCATCTGTTTTACAAGGAAACACTTTGAATCGAAGCATTTGCTTTTTCAGCAAGGCAATTTAAAGGAACTCCGATTAGCGCGGTCGCAATAGATTGCCTCAATGGGGCGGCGGCCTGGCGCCATGCGGCTGTTCGCTCCGAGTCCGCGCGGGCGGCGGCTTGACGCCGGCGGTCGGCAATGGCGCCGAAGAATTTTGTGAACGCGGCAATTCAATTCACATGTCGAGAGGATCATGAAGAAAAGATATTTTGGAACTGACGGCATTAGAGGCAAGGCGAATTCCGAACCCATGACTGCCGAGGTGGCGCTAAGAATCGGCGCGGCAGTCGGCGAGTATTTCCGAGGCAAGGCGTCGAATAGCCGTCGCGTCGTTATCGGCAAGGACACGCGCTTGTCGGGATATATGCTTGAGAACGCGTTGACTGCGGGACTGACATCGACCGGAATGAATGTCCTGCTGCTCGGGCCGGTTCCAACGCCGGCGGTCGGATTCCTGACCCGATCCATGCGCGCGGACCTCGGCGTTATGATTACCGCGTCCCATAATCGGCACGAGGACAATGGAATCAAGTTTTTCGATCCGTTCGGCTACAAGCTTTCCGACAACGCGGAGCTAGGGATCGAAAGAATCGCCGAGGAGAAGGCCAGTCTCGCCTCTCCGAGCGACATAGGAAGAGCGCGGAGAATTGACGACGGCCTAGGTCGATACGCGGAATACGTTAAGACGACATTTCCTCAAAACCAGAAGCTGGACGGCATCAAGGTCGTCGTCGACTGCGCGAACGGCTCCGCCTACAAGGTCGCGCCCAGCGTGCTCTGGGAGCTGGGCGCAGAAGTGGAATCTATCGCCGTTGCCCCGAACGGCTACAATATCAATGACGATTGCGGATCCACCGCGACGGGAATCGCGCGCAGGAAAGTCTTGGAATCCGGGGCGGATGCCGGAATTTGCTTCGACGGCGACGCGGACAGAGTCGTCATCATCGACGAACGCGGCGAACTTGGACAAGGCGATCAGCTTCTGGCGCTGCTGGCCTCTAGGTGGAAGCAGGAAAACCGGCTAAGAAAAAACGAAATCGTCACCACGATAATGTCGAACCTGGGGCTTGAAACCTTCCTGGGGCGACTCGGAATCAAGCTGCATCGAACTGCGGTCGGCGACCGCTACGTTGCGGAAAAAATGCGCGAAGTCGGGCTGAATCTGGGCGGCGAGCAATCGGGCCATATCATAATGTCCGATTACATGACGACGAGCGACGGGTTGATTGCGGGACTCCAGTTCCTGGCGGAAATGGCGACGAGGAAGTGCGCCGCAAGTGAACTTCTTCGGCAATTTGAACCCGTGCCGCAGCTGATGCGAAACGTTTCCGTAAGCGCGGACCGCGATCCTTTGGCGCTGGGCGGAACGAAGCGGGTGATCGAGCGAGCAAGAAACGTCCTGGGACGCGAAGGACGCGTGGTCGTAAGAAGGTCGGGAACCGAGCCTGTAGTCCGAATCATGGTTGAAAGCAGAGATCAATCGGTACTTGAATCGATCCTCGGCGATATTGAAGACGCGGTGGCTCGCGCATGAGGCTTCGACCCGGCCGTGTCGCGACGCGCTGAAGAAGCAGCGCATGGGAGCGGGCTTCGCCCGCGATTTCGACCTGTAGCCCGAGATCGGGAGTAGCGAGGGAGCGCGGGTTTGCAAAGTTCGGAATACGACATTCTTATCGCCGGCGGCGGATTGGCGGGAATGCTCGCGGCCGCCGCTTTCGGGTCGGCCGGATACACAGTCGCATGCGTCGACCGAATTCCTGCAAAGCCCGGCCCTTCGGCTAGACCGGATGCTCGAACAACCGCGCTTCTGCGCCCCTCTAAATCTATTCTGGAGAAAGCAGGAATCTGGGAGGGCGCAATAGAAGGCGCAACGCCATTGCGGGCGCTTAGGATCGTCGAATCGAACGGCAATGCGCAAATACGAAAATCTATCGAATTCGATGCAAGTGAAATCGGACTCCAGGAATTCGGATGGAACGTTTCGAATAGAATCCTCCGGGAAATACTGGAAAGGCGGATTCGCGGCCTAGCCAATGTTTCTCTTACGCGGGGCCGGGCCGTCGCGCGGGTTCTGAATAGAGACTTCGAAGCAATCACCGAATTGTCCGATGGCACGCGTCTTTCCGCGAAACTCGCAATCGCCGCGGACGGCAGAAACTCCGCCATTCGAGATCGCTTGGGAATCGACGTTGTCGGCTACCGGTCCCGGCAAACCGCCTTGGCATTTTCAGTTTCGCACAAGCAGCCGCATGGCGGCGCGTCGATAGAGATCCACGAAAGGGGAGGCCCCTTTACCCTGGTTCCGCTTGAAGATTCCAGTGGCCGCCCGTCTTCGGCGGTCGTCTGGATGGAAAGCGCCGCGATCGCCGAGCGGCTCGTCTCGCGGCCTCGCCGCGAGTTCGATTCATTGATTACGGAGCGATCCTGCGGCGTACTTGGGCGGCTGGAACTCATCTCGGAAATTGGTTCGTGGCCCGTCGCCGGCCTATTGGCCAATAGGTTCAGCTCGGGGCGGACCGCGTTAATCGCGGAGGCGGCGCATGTTCTGCCGCCTGTCGGCGCTCAGGGGCTCAATCTAAGCATCGGCGACATTGGATCGCTTTTCTCGCTGCTTCAAGAATCCGAATTGGCAGCAAGCGATTTTTCGAATCGCCTGGCCGCCGAAAGCCGCGGACGGAGATCCGCCGCGCTCTCCCGGAGCGTCGGCGTCGGCGTATTGAACTGGGTATCGAGTTGGGAGGCAAGCCGATTGCGACGCGCAAGAACGTTCGGGCTGGCTGCAGTCGGAGGAATCGACGCTCTCCGGCAGCCGCTGATGCGATTCGGGCTAGGCGCCGAAAAGGACTTCGCGAACTGAACGGATTTCCGTTCCTCCGGCATCTCTAGCCGATCGGCCCCGGCCTCCTTTCTTCGCTTAAAAGTACATTGGCCTCGAATTCGCTAACGCCGGGGAGCGCCATGATCCTGCGGCGAAGCACGCGTTCAAAATCGCTTAGGTTTCTTGCGACGATGCGAACTCTATAGTCGTAGATTCCAAGCACCTGCTGAACGACCTGGACTTCCGGAATAGCAACTATGGCGCGTTCAAATTCCGCTAGGCTCGCGCTTCCCTTTGCGGACAGGCGAATGCCGAGGAATACGGTAACCGTAAAGCCGAGAGCCTCGTTTTCGAAGATGAGCCTGCGCTTGCCGAGAACGCCGCATTCTTTAAGGCGCTGAATCCTGCGCCACGCGAGGGATTGCGAAATCGACGCTCGTCGCCCGATTTCGACTGTTGGGATATCGGCGTTTTCGGCGAGCAATTTCAAAATGCGCCTGTCGATGTCGTCGAGTTCGATCAGATCGGCAGGCACCGGGAGTCCTTTACCGTGGAAATTAGCATGAGCGGCTCGATGTCGGATACGAAGGGCAGGGCGAGAATCCGATCGCGGTACAGCTCCCGGTAGTGCTTGGAATTCCTTGCAAGCAGCGTCAGTCTAACGTCGACCCTGCCCAGGAAAGTCTGGATTTCGGTAACTTCCGGAATTTTCCGAACCTCGTAGAAGAATTCGTCGAACACTTTCGGATTTGCCTTGTCGAGCTTTATTCGCAGCGAAACTTCGATTTCGTATCCAAGCGAGGTCCAGTCGATGCTGCCTTCGAATCTCGAGATTGGCCCGTCCCGCTTCATGTTCTCCAGCCGCCGCCAGCAGGTTGCGGGCGACATGCCGGATTTTTGGGCGAGCTCCGCGCACTTCAAGTCGGGGTCGGCTTGCAGTTGCCTAAGCAGCCGAAAATCCATCGCATCGAGCTTTGTCATTTATTTTTCATTATTACGGAAATTTTCGGAAAGATATTTCAAAATTAGGCCGGAATTGTCAATAAATGCAGACCTATTTCGCAAGGAATGTTGAATATTATTACAAACAAGGCAATGAACAGGACATGAACATGCGTGTATACTATGATCGCGACTGCGATATCAATCTTATCAAGGACAAAAAAATTGCGATTCTGGGATACGGTTCCCAGGGACATGCCCACGCGCTCAATCTGCGAGATTCAGGGGCCACCAATTTGGCGGTTGCACTTCGGGAAGGTTCGCCATCGGCCAAGAAAGCTGAAATGGAAAGTCTCAAAGTGATGGGAATTGCCGAGGCGGCCGCGTGGTGCGACTTGATAATGTTCACGATGCCGGATGAGCTTCAGGCGCAGACCTATAGCCGCTACGTGCACGACAACCTGCGCGACGGTTCGGCCATAGCGTTCGCGCACGGGCTGAATGTGCACTTCAACCTCATTACTCCGAAGCCGGGCGTCGATGTAATCATGATGGCCCCGAAGGGTCCGGGCCATACGGTCAGAGCCGAATTCCTCAAGGGCGGCGGCGTTCCCTGCCTAGTCGCTGTCGCAAATGACGCCACTGGAAGAGCTCTTGAGACCGGGCTGTCCTATTGCTCCGCGATTGGCGGAGGGCGTTCGGGAATTATCGAAACGGATTTCAAGGAAGAGTGCGAAACTGACCTGTTCGGCGAGCAAGCGGTCTTGTGCGGCGGCATGGTCGAGCTTATTCGATGCGGTTTCGAGACGTTGGTGGAAGCCGGCTATGCGCCCGAAATGGCTTACTTCGAATGCCTGCACGAGGTGAAGCTGATCGTTGACTTGATCTACGAGGGCGGCATCGCGAATATGAACTATTCGATTTCCAACACGGCCGAATTCGGCGAGTATGTATCGGGGCCGAAAGTGCTGCCCTATGACGAAACCAAAGCGCGCATGAAGTCGATTCTCAAGGATATTCAATCCGGCAGATTTACTAGCGAATGGATGCGCGAATGCTCGGTCGGCAAGCCGTCCTTCCTCGCAACGAGGCGCGTGAACGATTCGCACCCGATCGAGGAAGTCGGCGAAAGGCTTCGCGACATGATGCCGTGGATTTCCGCGGGCAAATTGGTCGACCAGGAAAAGAACTGAGCGATTCGAATTTTTTCGGAACAAGGTTCGCCGGGGCGATTCGCATGGGAGGCGCGATTGGATGCCGTCGCCGCGGATCGCCTCTGAATGTCCAAGCGGCCGGAGCGGCCGCTTGGAACCTCTCGTTGGGAGGTGCCGAATCGAAGTCCATGCGGACCAAACGAGTTGCGTTCTAGATTCTGTTCGACTTTAGCCGCTCGCTCATTGCATCGACGAAGCATCTGAAATGGTATTGGCTATCCTGCGGCCCCGGGCTCGCTTCAGGATGAAACTGCACTGAAAACACAGGTCGCTCATCCATTTGGATGCCGCAATTCGATCCATCGAACAGGGAGACATGCGTTTCCGATACGCCTGCCGGCAGGGTTCGAGAATCGACGGCGAATCCGTGATTCATGGCCGTAATCTCAACTTTTCTAGTGGCCTTGTCTAGAACCGGGTGATTCGCGCCGTGGTGCCCGTGGTTCATTTTCATTGTCGCCGCGCCTAGGGCGAGCGCAAGCATCTGGTGCCCAAGGCATATGCCGAAAACGGGAATGCTCGATTTTTCGAGCACGTGCCTTATCATCGGCACCGCGAATTTTCCCGTCGCGGCCGGGTCGCCTGGTCCATTTGACAGGAAAAGCCCGTCCGGGCGCGACGACAATATCTCCTCCGCTGTCGCGACCGCCGGAAAAACGCGAACTTCGCATCCGTGGGACGCCAGGCACCGCAGGATGTTTCGCTTGGCTCCGTAGTCGACTGCGGCGACTTTGTACTTCGCGGACGGCCCCATCGAGTAGCCTTCGGGCCAATTCCACACGGAGCCGGTCCACCCGTACGAATCCTTCGCCGAAATTTTCGAAGCGAGGTCCGCGCCTGTCAATCCCGCGAACTGCCTGGCTCTTTCGACCAGATCGTCCGGATGCAACTCGCCGCCGGGGTCGTGCGCGATCGCGGCATGCGGGGCTCCCTGCCGACGAATTTCCCTCGTTAGCCGGCGAGTGTCCAGCCCCCCGACGCCGATTTGGTTGCGCTTGGCCAGCCAGCAGGAGAGATCCTCGGCGGCGCGCCAATTCGACGCTCTGCCGGGTACGCATTTCGTTATCATTCCGGCGGCTACGGGACTCGGGGATTCTTCATCTTCGGCATTGGCGCCGACAATGCCGATATGCGGAAATGTGAACGTCACGATCTGCCCGGCGTAGGACGGATCCGTCATGATCTCCTGGTAGCCGGTCATCGAAGTATTGAAGCAAAGTTCGCCGACGGATGTACCGACGGCCCCGAAGCCAGTGCCGAAAAATACCGACCCGTCGTTCAGCGCGACGCATGCCGTTCTAGGGTGCGGCTTGTCGAATCGGTGCTCTGGGATCGGCATGGGAAATTCTTTCGGAGGTGCGCTGCGGGACACTATGGCCGCGCGATTGCCGGGTCAATGACAGCGTGAGTCGAACCGCGATTTCTATTGAACGCAAGTCGAGAAAATTTCTGTTGTTGCATTCGCAATTGAGATGTATGCTTGGCGCGGTTGCTACGACCGTTGGAGGCGAAGTGCAAAAATCTTTCGTACGCGCTCGAATTGCCGAGGCGTTTCAGGAAGCCAAATCGTCCGACAATCAGGAACGTCTGAGCATTCTTCGGCTAATCAGAACAGCGATTCAGGACAAGGACAATCTTGCTCGATCCACGGGGAGGGGCGAGTTCGTTTCGGACCAGACAATACTTTCCACTCTCGAAAGAATGATTCAGCAAAGAGAGGAAAGCGCGCAGGGGTTTGTCGAACTGGGGCGATTGGATTCGGCTGAAGGCGAAAGGCACGAGATAACCGTAATCAAGTCGTTGCTTCCGAAGCAGCTGTGCGGACGCGAATTGGAAGAAGCCGTTGAAAGGGTAATCCGGGAAACCGGCGCGGCCAGCGTTCGAGACAAGGGGCGCGTTCTAGGAACCATGAAAAAGAAATATCCAGGGCAGCTGGATTTCAAGGAGGCCGACAGGCTGGTCGCCGAGCGCATCTGCTGAATTCTTGAATTTACCGGTCTGAACGCATGCCGCCGAGCTCGACTCGCGGCGATTTTCTTGCGGCATATCCGTTGTCCGGCTCCAAATTCGGCAAGTGCCGGATCGGAGAGACTTCGGAAGTGCGAGATCGAATCGCGTGCTCGGCTCAATGCCGCTGACGCCCTTGCCTCCGGCAGAACCCTCCCGGAGGCAAAGCCCGTAAATTTGCCGGCGCGCTCAGTGGTGGGCTGCGCGCTGGTGCACTTCAGCCGTCGGCAGCGTTTCGAACGTGTGTTCCGGCGGCGGGTTGGGAAGCGTCCATTCCAAAGTGTCGGCATGCTCGCCCCAGTATGCGTTTTCGGTTACGCGCTTTCCGGCGAATATCGTGTAGAAGACGATGCCGATGAAAAACAGGAATGATGCAAAGGAAAGAAATGCGCCGTAGGACGAGATCTGGTTCCAATAGGCGAATGCTTCGGGGTAGTCGATATATCGGCGCGGCATACCCTGGCGACCGAGAAAATGCTGCGGAAAAAATGTCAGGTTGGAGCCGATGAACATTGTCCAGAAGTGAAGCTTGCCGGCCCATTCGGGATACTGCCGGCCGGTCATTTTGCCCATCCAGTAATATACGGCCGCGAAAATGCTGAACACGGCCCCGAGCGACATGACATAGTGGAAGTGAGCGACGACGTAGTAGGTGTCGTGATAGGCCCGGTCGACGCCCGCTTGGCTTAGAACGATTCCGGTTACGCCGCCTAGCGTAAATAGGAACAGAAATCCGAATGCCCAAAGCATAGGCGTTTTGAATTCTACGGATCCTCCCCACATGGTCGCGATCCAGGAGAAGATTTTTATTCCTGTTGGCACCGCGATCACCATCGTCGCAAGCATGAAGTACGATTGCTGGGTTAGGCTCATGCCGACGGTGTACATGTGATGGGCCCAGACGACGAACCCAAGCGCGCCGATGGCGACCATGGCGTAAACCATCGGAAGATAGCCGAATATGGGCTTTTTAGAAAATGTCGAGATTACGTGCGACATTATTCCGAAACCCGGAACGACGATAATGTAGACTTCCGGATGCCCGAAAAACCATAGAAGGTGCTGATACAGAATCGGGTCGCCGCCTCCGGCGGGGTCGAAGAATGTCGTGCCGAAGTTTCTGTCCGTGAGCAGCATCGTGATGGCGCCGGCGAGAACCGGAAGCGAAAGAAGTATCAACCATCCGGTTAGGAATATCGACCATGCGAAAAGCGGCGTTTTGTGAAGCGTCATGCCGGGCGCGCGCATGTTGAGAAATGTCGTGATCATGTTGATGGCGCCGAGAATGGACGAGGCGCCCGACACGTGAACGGCGAAAATCGCCAGATCCATCGACATGCCGGTTTCGCGCGTGGAGAGGGGAGCGTAGAGAACCCAGCCCACGCCGGAGCCGGACAGGCCGTTGCCGCCGGGCGCCAGCATCGAGCAGACCGCGAGAGACGTCCCCGCTACGTACATCCAGTAGCTGAGGTTGTTCAGCCTGGGGAATGCCATATCCGGCGCACCGATCATGAGCGGCATGAAATAGTTGCCGAATCCGCCGAATAAAGCCGGAATGACGACAAAGAACATCATAAGAATGCCGTGGCCCGTAATTAGCACGTTCCATAAATGCCCGTTCGGCGTACAGTCTTCGACAGCTGCCGCCAGCAGGCTCGTTCCCTCGAGGCACATGTACTGAACGCCTGGCTCCATGAGTTCCATGCGCATGAAAACAGTGAATGCCACCGAAATGAAACCGACGACCGCAGCCGTTACGATATAAAGGATTCCGATATCCTTGTGATTCGTTGACATGAACCAGCGCGTAAAGAAACTTTTCTGATGATCGTAGTGATCGTCGTGATGCTGCTCTTCCTGCGGATGCGTGGCGATGTCCGCCATTTCAACCTCATCTAGCTTCCTGCACGTAGCCGAGGCGCATGAATCCCCGACCGTTTCTTGCTCCCAAATATACGAACGGTCTAAATTAGACAACTGCCGCATTTGCGAATGGCGCAAATCCGATTTCGGTCAAAATGGCTGTAAAGTCGACCCGAATTCCAACAATCTCAGGCGTGAATCGAGCGGGTCGGGCCGAAATTTCTCATGGGCGCGCGTATCGCGCAAATAGAACCGATTCGCTTGCAAGATCGGAATTTTCGGAACGCGAATGTCGTAGGCCGCAGGATGTAGTAGACCGCGAATAGTCAAATCCAACCGGTGGAGCGCTTCCGTCATTCGTAATTTCGCGCTTTTCCCGTATATTTGCAGCAAGAGTTGGCAGTTGCGATAATCTGCGCGCCGGGCGGTGAAGGAGCTCGGGCGGGATGCGCGCCGATGTTCCACGGTCGGCTATGCGGCTATCCAAATCGCTGGACATTCGGAACGCGGGGCATCGGTGGCCGGCGCGGAACATTCCCGGTTCCGCGCTCCGTCGACTGCCGCGCGCTTCGACGCGACCCGAACGGGCTGTTGGACATTAAGAGTCCATTCGGGAGCTAGCATTCGGCAAGGTCGTTGTCGAAGTGGTGTATCAGCGCTTGATCGAGTTCAGACATCGTAGCGTCGACGCCCATGTCCTTGAAGCTAGTAATTCCGTGCTCCCGGATGCCGCAGGGAACGATTCCTTCGTAGTGGCCAAGTTCCGGCGAAACATTGATCGACAGTCCATGAAACGAGATCCACCTTCTCAGACGGATTCCGACAGCGGCGACCTTGTCTTCCCTATGGGCGCCGCCTTGCAGGGCGGGAAGGTCGTTTCGAACGACCCAAACGCCAACCCTATCGTTTCTACAACGCCCTTCAATGCCGAACTCGGATAAAGCGGCAATCGCCCAGCGTTCGATTGAACGGACGAATTCGCGGACATTTCTCCCTCGCCGGTTTAGATCTAGCATGGTGTACGCAATTCGCTGGCCCGGACCATGATATGTGAATTGCCCGCCGCGACTCGCCTTGAAAACGGGCAGCAGATGCGGGTTGAGCAGATCGGACGGCTTTGCACTTGTGCCGGCCGTATAAAGCGGCGGATGCTCGAGAAGCCATACGGCCTCGTCGGCGCTCCCGGTTCGAATTTCCTCCACCCTTTTTTCCATCAAGCGAACGGATTCCGAATATTCGACCAGGCCTTCGGAGATTCTAAATTCTACCATTCGATTCGTGTCCGACCGCGCTACTGGAATACGAATTTGGCCTAGACCAACCGATTGCGCAAGATCGACAAGTTTGGGGAATCGACAATCCAGGAAAGAACTTCGGAATGATTCGGCTTCGACGGGCGAAATGGCTTTACAAAGGACGAATTCGATTTTAGTAGACGGGTGCGATTTGCGGTCGTGGCGGAATTGGTAGACGCGCAGCGTTGAGGTCGCTGTGGGGTAATACCCGTGGAAGTTCGAGTCTTCTCGACCGCACCAGTCAAATACCGAATGGAAACGGCGGTTCCGGAATTCGAGTAACCGCCATATGCGCAACTCAGCCCGCCAGAATCAGCCACATGGATGCAGTTGCGATCGAGAGCACCGTTCCGATCAAGACCGAACTCGCCGCTACGCGCTTCGAGCGATTGTACATGTTCGCGAAGACGTAGGCATTGACCCCTGGCGCCATCGCGGACATCAAGGTCGCCGTTCGAGCCAATTTGTGATCAACTCCCAATACTTGGTGGGATATCAGAAAAGCCAATGCAGGATGCAGAATCAAGGAAAGAAAGCAAACCGTAGCGATAATTTTTAGATCTCCTTCCGGCCTGTATTCCACGAGTATGCCGCCAAGTGCGAACAGCGCCGCAGGGAGCGCGGCGACGGATATCATGTCGAGCGAGCTCGCGAGCACTTGCGGCAATTCGATGTTCGCCGCATTGAACAAGAATCCAAGAAGAATCCCGATCATCAAGGCGTTGCGAAAAACCGAGGCCAGTATCGACCGCATGTTTTCGGCGAACGATTTCCCTTTTCTGCGGACGATCTCCATGGTCGTAATGCCGAGAATGTAGCAATAGGGCGTGTGAATAGCCGCGATTACGAATGCGGCGTCGAGGGAGGACTGGCCGTAGGCTCGGTCGACTATGGACAGGCCGAGCAAGACCGTGTTGCCGAACAACGCGGTGAATCCGATGCAGACCGCATCCTCTGTCGAACGTCCGAAAGCGAAGATCGCGGCGATCATGCCCAGAACAAAGCAAATCGTCGATGAAATATAGAATGACGCGATAAATCCGGAATCAAGGTTTTCGCCAAGCTCCAGCGTCGAAATTGCATTGAACAAAAGGCATGGAATGGCGAATTTCTGAGTAAACGCCATCAAGCTGTTGACATCGGAGGACGAAAACAATTTCCGCCAGACGGAAGCGTAGCCGGCGCCGATTATTATGAATACCGGAAGGGTTACTTCAAGAAGAGCCTGCATCGGCTAGGCTGCCGATTCCACAGTCATGCCGTCGTACGCCGGTTCGACATTGGTCGGCGTTTCTCTGCGTACGGTTTCGTAATCCAGGTCTATATGCATGTTCGTTAGGATGGCGCGTCTCGGATTCGCGCGACTGATCCAATTCAGCGTCATGTCCAAATGCGCGTGGCTCGGATGGGGATTCCTTTGAAGAGCGTCGACGATCCAGCAATCCAACCCGTCGACGGCTCGCCAGGATTCCGGCAGCATTTCCGAAACATCGGGAAGGTAGGCGATGTTGCCGAATCTAAAGCCCTTGCTCGAAATCGAACCGTGAACGACCTGGAATGGCGAAAGTTCGAGCGAACCTCCGCCGCCTTCGACAACGAAGGGGCCCTCGAGCTCGTTGAGTTCCAGAATCGGCGGATACTGGCTGCCCTCCGATTGAATGAAAGCGTACGAAAATCGTTTAAGGAGAGATTCGCGAGTTGGTTCGTCGGCCCAGACCGGAAGGCGGGAACCGCGAATGTGGAAGACCATCCGGAGATCGTCAAGGCCGTTTACATGGTCGGCGTGGGCATGCGTGTAGGCGGCCGCGTCCAAGTGTCCCACGCCGGCGTCCAACAATTGGCTGCGAAGATCGGGAGAGGAATCAATAAGCACTCTGGTTACGCCGCCTTCGGAGAATCTTTCGACTAGCAACGAGCATCGCCGCCGGTAATTCTTTGGATTCGACGAGTCGCAGTTGCCCCAAATTCCGCCCAGGCGAGGCACGCCTCCAGACGACCCGCAGCCGAGAATGGTAAGTTTAAGGCGCTCCAACCTAGATCGCTTTCGAAAACAGCCGGTCGAAGTTCGCGCTCGTTTGCGTTGCGAATTCGCCATAGCCCATGTCAAGAAACTCGGCGCTGAGGCGCGCGGTTATCGCGGCGTACGCCGGTTCATTCCGCTTGCCCCGATAGGGCTGCGGAGCAAGATAGGGGGCATCGGTTTCGACCAGGATTCTTGCCTTTGGCGCGGACCGGAATATCTCGCGAAGGTCCTCCGCGTTTTTGAACGTAGCAATTCCGGAAATCGAAAGAAAGAATCCAAGGTCTAGCGCAAGTTCCGCGAGTTCCGGTCCGGACGAGTAGCAGTGCATCACGCAATCGAAAGGCCCGGCCTTGAATTCGCGCTCCAGAATTGCGCCCATATCCTTGTCGGCGCTTCGCGAGTGAATAATTAGCGGCAATTTCGTTAGGCGGGCGGCCTCGATGTGAGATTCGAGGCTTCGCTTCTGTTCCGATTCGGATTCCTTGGTGTAGTAGTAGTCAAGGCCGGTTTCGCCGATTGCAATCATTTTCGGGTGTTTCGCGAACTTCGCAAGCTGTTCCGGCGACACTGACGCTTGGCTGGCGGCGTAGTGCGGGTGGATGCCCGCCGCGAACCAGACATTGTTAAATCTTGCTGCGATCTCGGCGGACTTTTCAATGTTTTCAACTTTGGTGCAGATAGTCAGCATTCGATCGACTCCCGCCGATGCTGCGCGCTCCACCACCGCGTCGAGTTCATCCGCGAACGTGTCGAAGTCCAAATGGCAGTGGCTATCGACGATACGGGGCGCGGTCATTTGACGCCACCGCAAATTTCGCTGGCCTTTCGATCAACCGAAAGAAGTATTTCAAGCACAGTTGCGTAAGGCTCAACGTTTAACCGCGAGGCGGCCTCCGCGCGGCGCGAAAGTTCAAAGAAGGTTGAAGCCCACTCCCTCGAAGCTTTCAGGTCCGGAGAAAGCTTCCGGAGAAGGCTGTCTTCGCTCGGCGCCGCTTCGACTCCATGTCGGCCGCCAAGCCCTTCGAGCGCGAGCCGTCGCAGTAGAATCGCTGTCAATCTGGATGTAAGCCTGCAAGCGGCGGGTGAATCGCACCGCGAAGCGATGGCTGACGCCGCGCCTCTCTTAAAGCCCGGAGACGTGCCGAAAAGGGCGACAAGCTGAGAATAGATTTCCAATCCGCCGCCTTCCAGGATGCGAACCGCTTCGCCGACCGATCCTTCGGCTAGCTCCGCCAATTCAGCATGCCGCTCGTGCGCTTTGATATCGAGATTCTCCAGAGCTAAAGAAAACTCTCTTTTTTCCAGGGGGCGGCACAGCAGCGTGGCGCACCTGCTTCTGATCGTCGGCAATAGCATCGACGGAGCGTGGCTGATCAGGAAAAAGACGGTTTTAGGCGGCGGTTCTTCAAGCAGCTTGAGCAGCGCGTTCGCGGCGCTCTCATTAAGCTCGTCGGCGGAATCGATAATTGCGACACGATGCCGATCATCCGCCGATGCGTAGCCGAAAAATGATATTAAATTCCGGATTTCGCCGACAGTAATTTCCTTTGGAAGGCGGCCGGTCTTTTGGTCCTGCGTTCGGCGCACCAGGCAAATCGACGAATCCGTCAGCGAGCGAATCCTCGAAAGAGCCGGATGGTCCGGCGTCGTGGCCAAGCTCCACGATTCCCGGCTCGGATCGGTTAGCAGGAATTTCGCTATTCGCCATGCCAACGTAGCCTTCCCGATGCCGAGCGGCCCCGTAACCAGCCATGCATGATGCATTCGACCTGAGTGGAAGGAATCCAGGAATACTCTTTCGGCCTGACCCTGCCCGTAAAGAACGTCGTTAAAGCGAGGATGCGGCGTGCTTGCGAGTCGATCGGCTTCCGGCGGCGAGTCGGCGCTCATTGCATTCGCTTCATGGCTTCAACTCGGATTAGCTCGGCGATTTTTTTCGCGGGAAGCGAAGCGTCGACAACGATGCATCGGTTCGGGAACTCTCGCGCCAGGTCCAAGAATCCTTGCCGCAGCGAATCAATTCGGTCTCCGTAGGAATCCAGATAGGCATCGGCTGGGCCTCTTTTGCCGATTCGCTCAAGCGCAATCCGCGGCGGCAGGTCAAGAATGAAGGTCAAATCCGGCGATTTGCCGATAATTCGCTCGTGAAGCGCATCTATGCAGTCGCGCATGCCGCTATCCGAGTGCCCTTGGTAGACTCGCGTGGAATCAACATAGCGGTCGCAAACTACGATTTTTCCGGATTCGAGGGCGGGAACGATTTTCTTTTCGACGTGTTCGTGCCGAGCGGCTGTCAACAATAGGATCTCGACCTCGTTCGACCATTTCGATTCGGCGACATTTATCAAAAGCTCGCGTATTTTTTCGGCTCCTGCCGTGCCGCCCGGCTCCCGCGTCTTGATGCTGTCGTAACCATCGGCATGCAGGCGATCGGCCAGCATTGCCGCCTGAGTCGTTTTGCCGGTTCCGTCGATTCCCTCAAAAGTGATGAACAGGCCATTGCCGTTCATGGCTGCTAGTTCACCGCATTGAGGATGAATCTTTCGAAAAGCAGAATTGCGGCGGTCTTTATTCTCGTGCCGATCCCGCCGCGCTCCACATCTTCGGTTGCATGCAGCGTGAATCGAGGCGATTCCTCGACTCCCGGAATGTCTAAAATCAATTCGCCGACGATTTGGCCTTTGGAAATTGGCGCCTCTACGCTTCTCGGATAGACGGCTTCGGCTTTCACGCCGCCTCTGGCGGTCAGCGGAACGGAAACGCGAACGCCTTCGGGAGAGGAAACCGGAATTCTGCTCTTGCTGCCCATGAACACCGGCACCTCCAGAATCGTTTCGTTCGGCTCGAACAGCGTTTTGCCGGTGAATTGAAGGAAGTACCAATTGACGAGCTTTTCGGATTCTCTCGCCCTTTCTTCGGCGCTTGAAAGGCCTGAAATTACGAAAATCACTCGTCTGTCGTCCCGTACCGCGGAACCGGTCAATCCATAGCCCGCCGCCTGCGTATAGCCCGTTTTCAATCCGTCGACGCCGATGCCCAGCTTTAGCAGCGGATTTCTATTGAAGCGGTTGTCCGGCGCACGGGATCTGAAGTCGAACTCCGTTTCCGAAAAGTAGCGGTAAAATATGGGAAATTCGTTGATGATTTTGGAGGCGAGAACAGCCAAATCTCGCGCGCTCATTCTATGCAGAGGGTGCGGCCAGCCATTTGAATTGGCGAAATTGGATGACGTTAGCCCGATCTCCTTGGCGCGTTGGTTCATCAGCGCGGCGAATCCCGCTTCCGTACCGTCGGGGGATAGCGCCTCGGCAAGCACTGCGCTGGCATCGTTTCCGGACAGGACGACGACGCCGCGAATCAGATCTTCGACCGAGACTCGATCCGACGTTTGGAGATACATGGTCGAGCCGCGATAGGCGACCGCTTCCTTGGATACCGGCAACTGATCCTGGAGCGAAAGCCGACCGCTATCCAAGGCTTCGAACACCATATACAGAGTCATCAGCTTGGACATGGACGCCGGCGGCAGCGGCATATCCGCGTTTTTTCCGATAAGGACGATATTTGACAATTCATCCAGCACGACGACGGACTCGGCGGCGGTTTGAAATGCCAGCGCCGGTAGCGCGGAAGAGATTAAAATCGCCAGCGCGGCAAATGAATTTTTTATCCTGCTCACAGTGTTCCTAAATTTTATTGTGACAACGCACTCTTGCAAATGGAAGGCGATTCGAAAAGGCGAAAAGTTGGCGCGAGGTTTTCGTTAATCAAATTCCTGTAAACACGGCGCTCGCGTGGGCAATGCGGCAACAGTTTGAATCGGTTCAGCCATGTTTGATAACAAGACTCGATGCATTCTCCTTTAACAGAGTTCGACCCATTGCTATCGAAATGAACGGGAGCGTTCCAACCGACATCGCTGAGGAATATACTGAATTTCGGACACTCGGCAAGTTGCAAGCGATGACGATTCCGCCTTGTCGCCGAGGCTGACTGCCAGGCTGCTGCAAGAAAATCGCAGTTTTCCGCCGCAGCCGAAGTCCGTTTGCGCCTTTCGGCGAGGTTTCGCAAGCAACAGTATAATTTCAACGGTCGCGGGCTTTGATAGCCTGCTACTTCGCTAGCGTCTATTTGGGACCGCGAAAATTAGCCGAAAGCAATTCCAGCCGGACCGGAATTTCAAAGTGCGGCGGTTGCCAAATTGCAAGCAACCGATCGGAATATTAACGTGGGGGCGAATGGCGCTTTAACTTTTCGCGATCCGACATTAATTCGCTCGCTATCGGAGGAGTGGCAGAGTGGTCGAATGCACCGGTCTTGAAAACCGGCGTGGGGGGAACTCCACCGTGGGTTCGAATCCCACCTCCTCCGCCAGAATGCACGCCAACGGGCACCGCCGCCAATCCGCTTCCGCGGTGTTCGCGGCTCTCGCCGGTCCTTCCCCGATTCGGGCGTGGACTTCCGCCGATTCCAGCAATTCTAATTATTCGCCTTAGAGATTTTATGTCGTTGATATAAAAGCTTTTTTTTCGCAAAGAGAATTATTTTTAACTTTTCCCGGACGGTGCGAATCAGGTCGACCATTCCGAATCGGCGCCCTGAATGACGAGTTGGCCGCCGGAAACCGGAAAATTCCTCTAAAACCTTCATGATTTTCTGCGTTTACTTACCCCGGAGCATGAAACTCGCGCGCGGCTGACAGTTCCCGGGACGATGTCGAGTGGTGGCGCTGTCGCCGGGACCGGAGAATCCTGTGGCCCATGGATCGGGTGCCGGCAGCCAGGGGAAAGTGTGCCCAAAGCCCGAAAAGAGTTTCAGAGAAAGCCGGTGGTATCCACTCGCCTCTATTTCTCGCGATTTTCATTTTGCGTGATATTCACGGCAGGAATGCTCGCCTGGTGAGCGGGTTGAACCTTGGGGAGCTGGTGCGTTGATCCGAGCGCGCCCGGGCTTGAGGCCCTGTCGCGGCCGCCATGTCGGGGCGATGACGATTCCGTTTGACATCATTTTCCGGGCAGTCTATGGCTGGTTCCGGACGGTTCCGGGAAGGCGGCTTCGATGGGCGCATGGTATGGTTCAAAGGCGACGATGGGGCTCGGCCAGGCCATTGTCGGCCTGATGCGGCCACGACACCTATATCGAAACGCACCTTGGGGCGGCGCGATCATGAAACGCAATCGGCCGGCGCTGCGCTCGATTGGCATCGACCTCAACGCCCGGTCCATCGGGACGTTTTGCTGCGACTACGAGGTGGAGCTGGTTCACGGGCGCTGTCATCGCTTTCCGGCCGACTACCCTTTCGAGGGCAACGAACCGGTCTACAGCGATCCGCCGCTTCGCAAGCGACCCGGACGTCAGCTTCGCGAATGATGCCGGAGAGTTGAAGATCCAGATGGCAAAGGTCAAGATCAAGGTCTCGGGATGCTTCCGGATCCAACTCCGGGCCAAAGCCCGGCGTCGGGCCTCCAGTTATCCGATCTCGATGGCGGCACTCGGCTACAATCCTCTCGTCGCCATCCGGATCGCGCTCGCCGGAGATGCCGCCGCATCAGGCGCGGACCGCACCGGGGACAGCGTAAAGCGCTACGAAATCAACGAAAAATCCGCGGCAGCGGGGCCCGAGCAGCTGCAACCGGCGAAAAAATCCGCGAGTCCCCGGATGCCGCTATTGTACCACGCTCGATTTTGTGGCCTGCGGCGATCATGACGCCTCTCGCGGGATATATCGGCAAAATGCGCGAACTCTGCGCCGCCGCGCCGGACCGCCGGACCCGGCGCAACGCGCCCCTGCCGATGGCCGACCTCGGCATGGCCGCCTTCGCCGTGA